>JBKJOI010000772.1:0-4629 GCA_046595695.1 Haliangiales bacterium
GTCGCGGCCGTGTTCCAGCAGACCGCCGAGGACATCGGCCTCAAGGTGGTGGGCGAGGACGGCATCGATCCCAAGGCGCAGGAGTACAAGTCGCTGATGACCAAGATCAAGGCGACCAACCCCGACTTCATCTACTTCGGCGGCACCACGCAGTCGAACGCCGGCCAGATCGCCAAGGATCTGGTCGCGGTCGGTCTCTCCGCCAAGCTCATGGTCCCCGACGGCTGCTTCGAGAACGCCTTCATCGACGCCGCCGGCGCGCCCAACGCGAACGACCGCGTGTTCATCACCTTCGGCGGCGTGCCCGCCGAGAAGCTGACCGGCGTGGGCGCCGAATTCGTCAAGAAGTACAAGGAGAAGTACGGCGCCGAGCCCGAGGCCTACGCGGTCTACGGCTACGTGTCCGCGAAGGTCGCCCTCGACGGCATCGCCAAGGCCGGCAAGAAGGATCGCGCCGCCATCACCGAGGCCGTACGCACCTACAAGAGCGAGGACGGCGCGCTGGGCGCGTTCTCCTTCACCGAGAACGGCGACACGACCATGACCGTCATGAGCGGTAACACGGTCAAGAACGGCAAGTTCGAGTTCGTCACCAAGCTCGGCGGCGAGTAGCCGGCCCGCCCGCTGTCCCCGTGGATACGGTCCTTCAGCAACTCCTGCTCGGCTTGACCAACGGCATGGTGTTCGCCCTGATCGCCCTGGGCTACACCATGGTGTACGGCATCCTCGAGCTCATCAACTTCGCCCACGGCGATCTGTTCATGCTCGCGTCGTTCCTGGCGCTCACGCTGGTCGGCGCGCTCGGCCTCTCGGGCGCGAGCGGCGCGACCCTGGCCTTCGGGCTGTTCGGCATCGTGATCATCTGCGCGGTGTTCGCCGCCGGGCTCAACTGGGGCGTCGACCGCATCGTCTACAAGCCGCTGCGCAACGCGCCCAAGCTGGCGCCGCTGGTGTCGGCGATCGGCGTGTCCTTCATCTTCATGAACCTGGGCCTGTTCTGGGGCGGCGTGCCCATGGACGTGTTCGGCGGCGGCGTCGCCGCGGCCGCGCCCAAGTCGTTCCCCGAGCTCTTGCCCAACATCAACCTGCTCGGTGAGGCCTCCAAGCTGCGCGTCACGCCCAAGGACCTGGTCGTGATCTTCAGCTCGCTCGCCGTGATGATCAGCCTGTATCTGTTCGTGACGCACACCAAGCTGGGCAAGGCCATGCGCGCGACCGCGCAGAACCCGACCGCGGCGCGGCTCATGGGCATCGACGTGGACCGCGTGATCGGCGCCACCTTCCTGATCGGCGGCGGTCTGGCCGGCTTCGCGGCGGTGATCTACTCGATCTACATCAACACCATCAACTACCAGATGGGCTACCAGAACGGGCTGTACGCGTTCACCGCGGCGGTGCTCGGCGGCATCGGCAACATCCCGGGCGCGGTGCTCGGCGGCCTGGTGATCGGCATGGTGCGCGCGTTCTCGGATCAGTACATCGGCGCACAGTGGCAGCCGGCGGTGCTGTTCGGCATGCTCATCCTCATCCTGGTCTTCCGGCCCGCGGGCCTGCTCGGCTCCACGGTGCGAGAGAAGGTATGACCGGCGCGGCGATCGCCCCCCGCACCCGACCCGCCTGGCTGCGGGTCGAGCTGCTCATCCTGCCCTTCCTGCTGCTCTACCCGGCCTTCCCGTTCCTCGACAAGCTGGTCCAGGAGCTGTTCGGCACCCAGCTCCGGCTCGACCGCCAGCTGGTGAACATCTTCATCTTCGCGATCCTGGCGCTCGCGCTGAACCTGCAGGTCGGCTACGCGGGTCTCCTGCAGCTCGGCATCGCCGCGTTCTTCGCCATCGGCGCCTTCTCGACCGGCGTGTTCACCGTCGAGAAGTACCCGTTCCAGGTGGGCTTCTGGGGCGCGCTCGCGGTGGCCCCGGTGGCCGCCGGGCTCGCCGGCCTGGCGCTCGCCGCGCCGACCATCCGCCTGAAGGGCGATTACCTGGCCATCGTGACGCTCGGGTTCGGCGAGGTCACGCGCGTGGTGATCCTGAACCTCGAGAACATCACCGACGGGCCGCGCGGGCTGAACCCGATCCCCGCGCCCTGGCTGCCCGACTGGCTGAAGAGCCTCATGGGTGGCGCCGACAGCACCGGCCGGCTGCACTTCCTGACCATGTACTACGTGGCGCTGTTCCTGCTCGCAGCGCTGGTGGTGATCTTCAGGAACCTGGAGAAGTCGCGCGCCGGCCGCGAGCTGGTCGCGCTGCGCGAGGACGAGCTGGCGTCGTCGTGCATGGGCATCAACCCGGCGCGCACCAAGCTGGTCGCGTTCGCGTCGGGCGCGGCCATCGCCGGGCTGGCGGGCGCGCTCTACGCGACCAACCTGACCACCACCGCCGAGCCCAACACCTACGACTTCAACTACTCGATCATGGTGCTGTGCTGCCTGATCATCGGCGGCCTGGGCAGCCTGCGCGGCGCGCTGCTCGGCGCCGCGGTGCTGCTGTCGTTCGACAACGTGCTGTCGCCGCTGCTCAACCAGCTCATCCAGAAGCAGGTCGGCAGCAACAACACCAACGTGCTGGCCAGCTTCACCAACTGGCGCTGGATCATCTTCGGCACCGCGCTGGTGCTCATGATGCGCTACCGCCCCGAGGGGCTGTGGCCGAACAAGCGCGTCAAGGCGGAGCTGCACCATGAGCGCTGAGCGGCCGGGCGGCAAGCCGCTGCTCGAGGTCGACAAGCTCACGCTGCGCTTCCGCGGCCTGACCGCGGTGAACGCGGTCGAGCTGGCGGTCCAGCCGGGCGAGATCTTCGCCGTGATCGGCCCGAACGGCGCCGGCAAGACCTCGCTCTTCAACGCCATCACCGGGATCTACGAGCCCACCGAGGGCGTCGTCCGGCTCGATGGCCAGGACCTGCGCAAGCAGCCGCAGCGCTCGAACTATGTGCGCTGGGGCGCGGTCGGCCTCGCCGTCGGCCTCATGTTCTTCTTCATCACCTGCGACATCAACCAGATGTGGTCGGCGGTGGTGAAGGCCAACTTCGTCAGCAAGAAGGACGGCTTCCAGACCGGCCAGGCGCTCGACGATCTGCTCGCGTTCATGGCCGCGCGGCCGCGCATCGAGCAGCGCACCGGCCGCTTCTACGTCACCACCAGCGACGGCAAGACGCCCTTCGGCTCGGCCCGCACGCGCGCCGAGGCGGTGCGCAAGCGTGACAACATCCCCGCGCTGGCCCAGCTGCCCCAGGACGGCTCGACCATCGTCGAGAAGGACGGCAAGTTCCTCATCCTCGACGCCGCGCTGGACCAGGCCGCGCCGCTCGACGAGGCGCCCACGCACGAGTCGGCGATCGATCGACTGGCTGCGGCGCGCGACACCAGCGCCGCGTCGTCGGCCGCGGTGCGCAAGCGGGTGCTGGCGCTGCTGCTCGGCCTGGGCATCGGCTTCGCCGCGGCGCAGGCGGTGTGGCGGCAGACGCGGCGGACGCCCACCTCGGTGGCCGCGCGCGGCATCGCGCGCACC
The DNA here is from genome assembly GCA_046595695.1 of Haliangiales bacterium. Taxonomy (GTDB): domain Bacteria; phylum Myxococcota_A; class Polyangia; order Haliangiales; family SHYZ01; genus JBKJOI01. The sequence goes on from JBKJOI010000772.1 coordinate 3,507, forward strand.
TTCCAGAACATTCGCCTGTTCCAGGACATGACCGTGATCGAGAACGTCCTGGTCGGCATGGATCGCCACCTGACCGTGCCGCACGCCCTCCTGTCGCGCGCGCGGCTGCGCGACTTCGCGCCGATCGCCGGCGTGGGCCTCGGCTTCTTGCTGTTCTTCCTGGCGCTGCGCTTCGGCATCCTGCCCGTGGGCGTCACCGGCGTGCTGCTGGTGCTGGTGCTGGCGGGGGCGATCGCGCTCCTGGTCACGGTCTTCCGGCGCGGCTACTTCACGCCCTCGGCGCGCCAGGTCGAGGCGGTCGGCCGCCAGCAGGGCCTCGAGCTGCTCGACTTCGTGGGCCTGGCGTCGCGCGCCGATCACCTTTCCAAGAACCTGCCCTACGGTGACCAGCGTCGCCTCGAGATCGCACGCGCGCTGGCGACCCGGCCCAAGCTGCTGCTGCTCGACGAGCCGGCCGCGGGCATGAACCCGAACGAGACGGTCTCGCTGATGAAGCTCATCAAGGACATCCGCGACCGCGGCACCACCGTGCTGCTCATCGAGCACCACATGCGCGTGGTCATGGGCATCTCCGACCGGATCGCGGTGCTGGTCTACGGGCAGAAGATCGCCGAGGGCACGCCCGAGGAGATCCGCCAGAACCCCAAGGTGGTCGAGGCGTACCTCGGCCAGGAAGAGCTCGGCTGATGCTCGAGCTCCGCGGCATCCGCGCCGGCTACGGCAACATCGAGGCGCTGCACGGCATCGACCTCGAGGTCCGCGAGGGCGAGATCGTCACGCTCATCGGCGCCAACGGCGCCGGCAAGACCTCCACGCTCATGAGCATCTGCGGCTGCGTGAAGACGCGCGCCGGCTCGATCCGCTTCCGCGATCGCGACATCACCGGCATGCGCTCCGACGAGATCGTCAAGCTCGGCCTGGTGCAGTCGCCCGAGGGCCGCAAGATCTTCCCGCGCCTCACGGTGCAGGAGAACCTCGAGATGGGCGCGTTCATCAGGAACGACAGGCCGGAGATCGCGAAGGACATGACGCGCGTCTTCGAGCTGTTCCCCATCCTGGGCGAGCGGCGCACGCAGGCGGGCGGTACGCTCTCCGGCGGCGAGCAGCAGATGCTCGCGGTCGG
>JBKJOI010000888.1:0-3436 GCA_046595695.1 Haliangiales bacterium
CTGGCGCTGACGGCGGCGTCCTTCTGGCCACCACGCGCCGGGCGCTCGGGCGGCTTGCCGCCACGACGGCGGCGGTTGCGCCCGCGATCCCGGCCGTCGGCCTGGATCTCGTCGAGCATGGGACGGTCCTCGTCGGCGGTGCGCTCGTCGACGAGCTCGCCCTCGACCGGCGCGGTGGCGGTGGCGCCACCGTCCTCGAGCTCGGAGGCGTACTCGGCCGCGAGCGCGGCCTCGTCGGGCAGATCGATGAGCCCGCGCCGGCGCGGCGTCGGGGCCATGATGCCGTCCAGGTCCACGGCCGGCTCGTCGTCGCCACGCGGCACGAACATGGACGCGGCGCGCGCGTCCTCGGCGGCGGCGCGCGCGTCCTCGGCGGCGCGGCGCGCGACGGCGCGGGCATCCTCGTCGGCGCGGCGCGCGGCGGCGCGGGCGTCCTCGTCGAAGCGGCGGGCCGCGGCGCGGGTCTCCTCGTTGCGGCGGGCCGCGGCGCGGGCTTCCTCGGCGCGGCGCGCGGCCTCGACGACGTGGCGCGCGGCCTCGGCGGCGGCGACCGCCGCGGCGGCGATCTCGGCCGCTTCGGCTTGCTCGGCCTCCTCGGCGAGGCGCTCGGCCATGATGGCCTCCTCGGGCGTGCCCTCTTCCGGATCCTCGTCCATGTCGACGAGGTCCACGAGGTCATGCGCTGTCGCGGGCGCCAGGTAGGCGGGCGCGGGCGTTGCCACCGGCTCGGCGGCCAGGATGGCGTCGTTGCCATCGTCGGCGATCGCGGCGTCGGTCGCGGCGTCGGTCGCGGCGTCGGTGCTCAGCTCGCCGGCTGGCTTCTTCTTGCCACGGCCACGCCCGCCGCGACGGCGGCGCTTGCGCGGACCCTCGGCGCCGGCGGCGACATCGTCGCCGGTGGCGGCGAGCTCACCTTCGTCGCCCTCGAGACCGCCCTCGGCCTCGGCCTCGGCCTCGGCGAGCACATCGGCTAGGGTGACCTCGATGGGCGCGCGCACCGGCCGCTCGGCGGCCTCGGCGCTGCGCTCCTCGGGGGCGACCTCGCCGCCTTCGCGGCGCGGCTTGTCGTAGCGGCGCAGCGCGAAGCTGTTGTTGGTGTTCTTGAGCAGCAGCGTGTGCGGCCCCTTGCGCAGCTCCTGCGCGAGCCGCGCCTGCATGGTCAGCTCGGGGGTGCGGCCCTCGTGCGTGAGCAGGCGCTGCTCGATGGCACGCTGGGTGAGGTCCTTGATCGACAGCGGCCGACCGGCCTGGCGCAACAGCTCGATGGCTGCTTCGAGAAACGTCATGGGAGTGTCTGTAATTCCTTTGAAATCGTGAGTTGCGCGCAGAATGCCCGCCACAGCCCGCAGGGTCAAGGCCCGGGGTGCGCGAGGACCCGGGCGCGGCCGTCGAAAAGTTGCCCGCGCCGATCGGGAGTGCGACTTGTCGATGGACACGTCGCGCGTGTGTTCCGGGACGCGCCCCCCAGAGGAATCGCACTCATGCCGAATGGCACCACGCTTGCTGGATGGAATGCACGTAGGAGGACAGCGTCCATGAAGTCCAAGAAGATCGGCGTCCTTTTGGGTGGCCTCTCGGCCGAGCGCGACGTCTCGCTGAAGACCGGCGAGGCCGTCTGGGCGTCGCTGGTCGAGCGCGGCTACGACGCGGTGCGGGTGTTCGTCGACCGCGACCTCGACCTGGTGCTGCGGCAGGAGCGCATCGATGTGGCCTTCCTGGCGCTGCACGGCCGCTACGGCGAGGACGGCTGCGTGCAGGGGATGCTCGAGCTCCTGGGCGTGCCTTACACCGGCTCCGACGTGCTGTCGTCGGCGCTGGCGATGAACAAGGTCAAGGCGAAGGAGATCTTCCGCCTGCACAACCTGGCCACGCCAGCGTACTACGTGCTGCATCGCGCGCGCGCCGAGGCGGTCGCCGAGGAGCACGCGGGCTTCGGCTTCCCGGCCGTGGTCAAGCCGAGCGGCGAGGGCTCTTCGGTGGGCGTGGCCATCGCGCACGACCTCGAGCAACTCGAGGCCGCGTGCGAGGAGGCCTTCCGCTTCGACGATCAGGTGCTGATCGAGCGCTTCGTCGAGGGCCGCGAGGTCTCGGTCGCGATCCTGCACGACCGGCCGCTCGCCGCGATCGAGATCGCGCCCGGCGAGGCCTTCTACGACTACGCGTCGAAGTACACCGCGGGCAAGAGCGAGTACTTCCTGCCCGCGCGGCTGTCGCCCGAGCGCTACCGCGGCGTCATGACCCAGGCGCTGCTCGCGCACCAGGCGCTCGGCTGTGCTGGCGCGACGCGCGTCGACATGATCGTCTCCGACCGCGGCAACGAGGCCATCCTCGAGGTCAACACGCTGCCGGGCATGACGCCGACCAGCCTGCTGCCCAAGATGGCGCACCACGCCGGCATGTCGTTCGCCGACCTGTGCGAGGACATCCTGGGCGGTGCGCGGCTGTGGGCCAACGGCCGCGGCCGCCGCGACCGCCGCGTCGCCGAGCGTCCCTACGCGGGCGAGGAGCGGCGCCAGACCGGCGTCGTGGAGCGGCACTAGCCGCGCGATGGAATCCTCGCCGCGCCGCGACCTGACCATCCTCGCGGCCGCGGCGCTGGTGTCGTTCGCGCTGCCCGCGCTGCTCGCGGCACGCGTGCACGCGCGCGTCGACGCGACCGCGGCGCGCTGGTCGCGCGTGCTGGGCGCCCCGGTGCGCGTGGGCAACGTGGAGGTCGCGCTGTCCGGCTCGCTGCGCCTGACCGACGTCCGCGTCGGCGACGCATTCGCCGCCGAGGCGGTCGACGCGGGCGTGGCGCTGACCTCGCTGCTCGCCGGCCGCTTCAGCGCCGACGAGGTGCGCGTGCACCGGCCCAGGCTGCGCGCGCGCGTGGACGAGCACGGTCAGGTCGACCTGGCGGTGCTGGCGCGCCGCGCGCGCGACGCCCGCAGCGCGCGCTACCCGAGGGCGGCGGGGGCCACGGGCGAGGCCGCCCACGGGCTGCGGCGCGTGATCGTCACCGGCGGCGAGCTGTCCTTGACGCTCGACGGTCGCGGCGAGATCCGCGCACGTGGCGTCGAGCTGCACCCGCAGGAGGGTGGCGTGCGCGTGATCGCCGGCGGCGTGTCGCTCGCGCTCGTCGACGGCCCCTGGCACCTCGACGGCGAGTTCGCGCGCACCGGGCTCGACGTCTCGTTGCCCGACCTCAAGGTCTCGCGTGCGGCGCTCGCGGGTGGCGACCTGCGCGTGGGGACGGGCGGCGCGGCGCCGCTCGTGCTCGCGCACGTCGTGGTCACCCGCGATGCCACCGAGTCGCGGCTCGAGGGCCGCGTCGGCGGCCCCTCGGGCCCGCCGCTGACCGCGCGCCTCGGCCGCGACGGGGCCGGCGCGCGCGTCGTCGAGCTCGCCGCCGAGCACCTGCCGCTGCGCGCGTTCGGCGCCGCCCTGCCGGCCGGCC
>JBKJOI010000922.1:0-9226 GCA_046595695.1 Haliangiales bacterium
GATCCGAGATCTCGGCGTGCAGCTCGTGTGGCACCTCTGACGGGCGCGTGGTCACGATGAGCAGCTCGGCACCGGTGGGCGAGCGGCCCGCCAGCACCTGGCGCATGACCTCGGTGCTCGCGCCGTCGGCCCAGTGCCAGTCCTCGATCACGGTCAGGCGCACGCGCGGCAGGGTCATGAGCCCGCGCAGCGTCACGAGCGCTGCCGCCATGCGCCCCGAGAGGTTCGCGCCGGTGCCGCCGTCGTCGGGCGCGGTGCCGTCGCGCAGCTCGAGCGCGTGCTCGACGGTGGCCAGCACGTCGTCGGTCTCGTCGGCGGGCACGGCGCGCTCGCGCAGCTGGTGCGCCAGGGTGTCGCACAACTTCTGCCGGGCCGCGGCGCCGCGCGCGGGCGGCAGGCGCATGCCGCCCGCGACGAGCTGCAGCGCCAGTGCGTAGGGCGTCTCACGCCCGCCCGGCGTGGCCTGGATGTGGATGTAGAACGGCCGCTCGCTGGCGACCCGCGCGGCCAGCTCGGCGATCAGGCGGCTCTTGCCGATGCCCGCCTCGCCGACGAGCCCGACGGTGACGCGGCGGTTCTCGCGGCGTGCCTGCACCCACGCCTCGTGCAGCGCGGCCAGCTCGGCGCGGCGGCCGCGGAAGCGCAGGCCCTCGCCGCCCGCGGCGGTGATCGCGCGCCGGCTTTGCTCGGGCGGGCGCGGCCCGCCCAGCTCGTACAGCTTCACGCGCCGCGAGCTGCGCTTGAACGTGCCGTGCTCGCGGAACTCCCAGTGCTGCGCCGCGAGCCGGCTCGGCTCGCCCGCCACCAGCGTCTGGCCGGCGGCGGCGCCTTGCGCGAGCGTGCGCGCCTCGTCGAGCGCGCCGCCGAGCAGCAGGTAGCGGCGCGAGCGGCTGGCGCCCGCGTCGGCGCCGCGCTTGGGGGCGACCAGGCCGTGGCCGATGCCCAGGTGCACGACCACCTCGGGCGCGTCGCCCTGTGGCCCGTGCGCGTCGCGCACCGCTTCCTGCGCGTCGAGCGCGAAGCGCGCCGCGTGCGCGAGGTCGTCCTCGCCGGCGAGCTCGAGCCCGAAAATCGCCACCAGCCAGCCGGGCTCGTCGGCCTGCACGATCGCGCCCTGCTTGTAGGCGATGTCGGCGAGCACGCGCCGGATCGCGCGGCGCTCGTCCTCGCCGCCGCCCTCGAGCCGGCAGGCGGCCGCGATCACACGGCGCTTCTCGCCCAGCGCGGGCGGCGTGGCCTCCACCGGCGACGGCGTGCTCGCCCGGCGCGGCGCGCGCATGGGCTCGGTGGTCTCGGCGGTGATGTGCTGTACCTGGAGCCGGCGGGTGTCGTCCTCGGCGGGTCGGGGCGGCAGCGGCGGAGGCGGGTAGAGCTCGGTCAGCCAGAGCGAGAGCGCGCGCGAGCCGGCCCCGGGGTCGAGCGTGCGCAGCGCGCGCGACAGCGCGGCGCCCAGGTCGATGGCGTGGCCGCGATCCGCGGGCTCGCGCGACAGCGCCATCAGGACGGCCTGCGACAGGAAGTCGGGCACGTCGGGCGCGAGCGCGCCCGGGCGCGGCACGTCGGCGCGCCGGATCGCCGCCAGGATCGACTCGACGTCGGGCCCGTCGAAGAGCGGCATGCCGGTCAAGAGCTCCCAGGTGACCACGCCCAGGGCGAACACGTCGGCGGCGAAGGTCGGCGCCTCGCCGCGCGTCTGCTCGGGCGCCATGTAGCGCGGCTTGCCGCGCAGCCGGCCGCGCGACTCGGCGGCGAACGAGGCGCGCGCGACGCCGAAATCGAGCACCTTCACGTAGCCCTCGAACGACAGCGCCAGGTTGGCTGGCGAGACGTCGCAGTGGACGATGCCGAGCGGCCGGCCGGCGTGATCGGTGCGGCGGTGCGCGTACTCGATCCCCGACGCGACCTCGGCCATGACGTAGCAGGCGAGCGGGACGGGCAGGGCCAGGCCGCGCTGGCGCGCCGTCTGCAGCGCGTCGCGCAGGTTAACGCCCTCGATGAGCTCCATGGCCAGGAACAGCTCGTCATCGACGGTGCCGAACTCGAAAATCTGCACGATGTTGCGGTGGTTGAGCGAGACCGCGATGCGCGCCTCGTCGATGAACGAGCGAATGAAGCGGGGATCGCGCGAGATCTCGGGGCGCATGCGCTTGAGCGCCTGCACCTTCTCGAAGCCGGCGATGCCCACGGTCTTGACGCGATAGATCTCGGCCATCCCGCCCTGGGCCACACGGCCGAGGACGATGTACTTCCCGAAGCGATCGGGTAGAACGGGCAAGGTGGCGGCTCCGCGCGGCGCAGACGGAGCGCCACCTCGCCGCATGTTATCTTACCTGCGTGTCCGAGTCGTCCGTCTACACGCGACTCGAAGGGCTCCTGGGTCATCGCTTCGGCGACCCCAAGCTCCTCGAGGAAGCGCTGACCCACAAGTCGTTCCTCAACGAGAACACGGCCACGGGCCGTCGTCACAACGAGCGCCTCGAGTTCCTCGGCGACGCGGTGCTGGGCCTGTGCATCGGCCACCTGCTCATGGAGCACTTCCCCGATGTGCGCGAGGGCGAGCTGTCCATGATCCGCGCCCAGATCGTGAATGAGAACCACCTCTCCGAGGTCGCCGGGCAGCTGGCGCTCGGCGAGTGGCTCTACCTCGGCCGGGGCGAGGAGCAGACCGGCGGCCGTCGCAAGCCCAGCCTGCTCGCCGACGGCGTCGAGGCCGTGCTCGCCGCCGTCTACCTGGACGGTGGCTTCAAGGCCGCCTTCGAGGCGGTGCGCCGGCTCTTCGAGCCGCGCTTCGCCGCGCTCGAGACGCCCGGCAGCTCCGACTTCAAGACGCGCCTGCAGGAGCGCGCGCAGGCCACGCTGCGCGAGACGCCGCGCTACGCGGTCGTCGAGGAGAAGGGGCCGGACCACGAGAAGGTCTTCGTGGTCGCGGCGCTGGTCGCCGGCCGAGAGCTGGCGCGCGGCGAAGGCCGCTCCAAGAAGGAAGCCGAGCAGCGCGCGGCGCACGCGGCGCTCGACTCGCTGCCCGCGGCGGCGGACGAGTAGGGCGCGGCGCGTTCTTCGGAGCGCGACGTCAGAGCGCCGCTCGAGCCCCGCTAGAGCATTTCGGACCAGCTGGGCGACGCGGCGAACGCGGCGCGGATCATGCCGACGTGCGAGTACGCCTGCGGGAAGTTGCCCCACAGACGGCCGCTCGCGGGATCGATGTCCTCCGAGAGCAGGCCGAGCGGCGAGAGCGCGGCGCGGGTGCGCTGGAAGGCGGCCGCGGCCTCGTCGGTGCGACCGCAGGCGGCCAGCGCCTCGACCAGCCAGAAGGCGACCAGCATGAAGGCGACGGTCGGCTTGCCGAAACCGTCGTCGGCGCGGTAGCGGTACAGCCAGCCATCGAAGCCCAGGTCGCGCTGGATGGCGTCGATGGTCGCGTTCAGGCGCGGGTCGTTGGGCGGCAGGAAGCGCATCGGCGCCATCTGCAGCAGCGCGGCGTCGAGGTCCTTGCCACCGTAGGTCGAGACGAAGGTGCCCAGCGCCGGGCTCCACGCCTGCTCGACGAGCTGCGCCTGGATCCGGTTGGCCTCGCGACGGAACTCGGCGACCTCGTCGGGCGCGTGGCGTGCGGCGACCTTGGCCATCCGGTCGGCGGCGGCCCAGCACATGAGGCCGGAGAAGGTCTGCGGCTGCCACTCGGTGCGCAGCTCCCAGATGCCCGCGTCGGGCGTGCCGGCGACCGAGATGGCCTTGCGCGCCAGCCGGCGCAGCAAGTTCAGCGTGTCGGACGTCTGCTCGGCGCGGAAGCGCTCGTCGAGGAAGACGGGCGCCAGCGCGAGCGCGAGCTCGCCGTAGACGTCGTGCTGCAGGTGCAGCGCGGCGCCGTTGCCGACGCGCACCGGCCCCAGGCCCTCGTAGCCCGGCCAGTTGGCCAGGATGCGCTCCTCGAGGTCGATCTTGCCGTCGACCCGGAACAGCGGCGGCAGGTTGAGGTCGGGGTGCGCGGCGACGACATCGAAGAGGTAGTTGACGAAGGCCTCGCGCTCCTCGAACTGCCCGAGCAGGTGCAGCGCGTCGAGCACGTAGTAGCTGTCGCGCAGCCAGCAGTAGCGGTAGTCCCAGTTGCGGCCCGACGCGTCGGGTGACTCGGGGATCGAGGTGGTCGTGCCCGCGACGATCGCGCCGGTGTCCTCGAAGCAGTGCAGCTTGAGGGCGAGCGCCGAGCGGATCACCTCGTTCTGGTGCAGCAGCGGCACGTTGCAGTGCTTCACCCAGCCGCGCCAGTAGCGCGTGGTGGCGGCAAGGAAGCGCTCGCACAGGTCGGGGAGCGACTCCTCGACCGGCGCGCCCCACGACAGCACCAGGTGCTTGCGCCCGGTCAGCGCGAACGGCGTGCCGTCGAGGTAGGAGAGCGGGATGTCGGTGGTGAGCCGCAGCCGCGAGGAAAAGCCCTCGTACTGCACGTGGTTCGAGCCGAAGACGCGCGCCGGCGGCGCCTTCGACCAGCCGAGCACCGGCTGGCAGTTCACGCGCACGCGCGGCGTGCCCGAGATCGGCTCGATGACCCGGTGCAGCTGCGTGGGCCGGAAGAAGCGATCGTACTGCGCGAAGCGCGGCGCGAAGTCGATCACGCGGAAGCGCCCCTCGGGGGTGGTGAAGACGGTCTCGAGCACGTTCGTGTTGTCGAGGTAGCGCGGTGCGCCGCGCCCGCCGTCCGCGGGACCGACGAGAAAACCGCCGCCGTGCTCGGCGTCGAGCAGCTTCGCGAACACCGGCTCGGCGTCGAAGCGCGGCCAGCAGAGCCACACCACCTCTCCGGTATCGGCGATGTGCGCGGCGTACTGGCAGTTGCCGATCAGGGCGAGCTCTTCGAGGCGCATGGTCCGACGATCGTAGCTCAGGAACCCTCGCCGAGTCCCGTCGTCCGGTCACGGTTGGCGCACGTACCTTCGTGCGTGCGCTGGCACCGCGGTGCGCTAGCATGCGGCCGTGAGACGCTCGCTAAGGTTGACTCTTCCGCTGCTGGTGGCCCTGGGCGGACTCGCGTGGATCGCGTCCTCGGTCGTCGACGGCATGGGTAGACGTTGGACGGAGAAGGACGTGGCGCTGCGCACGTCCATGGCGGTGCGCGCGGCCAGCGAGACGCTGGCGCAGAAGTGGCTGCGGGCCGATCCCGCGCAGCTCGCGGACGCGCTCGAGCAGCTCACCCACGACGAGCGCATCATGGCGGCGGCGGCGTGTCGTGGCGATCAGCGGGTCGCGGCCACCCCCGACTTCCCCTCGCAGTGGCCGTGCGCCAGCGTCGCCGCGGCGCGGCGGCCTGACGCCTCGCCCGACGAGGCCTGGTCGGAAGACGGCTGGATCCGCGGCGGCCGCGTGCGCGTCAGCGCGCACCCCGTGTCCGATCTGTCCGGGCCGCTCGGCTACGTCGTGCTCGTCCACGACATGAGCTACGCGGATCGGCGCGAGCTCACGCTGCGCCGCTTCACCCTGGTCGTGCTGGCGGTGCTGGCGGTGCTGGCGGCGCTCGCCACCGTGCTGGTCACGCGCGTCTCGCGGCTCCGCTTCGCCTCGGATCTGCGGCGGCTCCTGCTCGGCGCGCCCGCGCCGCCGCACTTTCGTCCGCTGCTCGCCGACGTGCGCGAGCTGGCCGCGCGCGTCGCCGCCGAGAACGGCAACGGCAACGGCATCGCCGGGCCGTGGACCGCCGAGCGGCTCAAGCAGACGCTCAAGCGCCACCTGCACGGCGAGCGCGTCGTGCTCATGGCCAACCGCGAGCCCTACATCCACGAGCGCGGCAAGGACGGCAACATCCAGGTGCAGCACCCGGCGAGCGGCCTGGTCACCGCGCTCGAGCCGGTCATGCGGGCCTGCTCGGGCGTGTGGGTCGCGCACGGCAGCGGTTCGGCCGATCGCGAGACCGCGGATCGCCACGGCCGCATCGCGGTGCCGCCCGGCGAGGAATCGTACCTGCTGCGCCGTGTCTGGCTCTCCGAGGCGGAGGAGCGCGGCTACTACTACGGCTTCGCCAACGACGGCCTCTGGCCGCTCTGCCACATCGCGCACACCCGGCCGCACTTCCGCGGCGACGACTGGGAGCACTACAAGAAGGTGAACCAGAAGTTCGCCGACGCCGTGGTCTCCGAGGTCGACCACGACGATCCGATCGTGCTGGTGCAGGACTACCACTTCGCGCTGGCGCCGCGGCTCATCCGCAACCGGCTGCCGCGCGCGACCATCATCACCTTCTGGCACGTGCCCTGGCCGAACGCCGAGCGCTTCGGCATCTGCCCGTGGGGTGAGCAGCTGCTCGACGGGCTGCTTGGCTCGAGCATCCTCGGCTTCCACACTCAGCAGCACTGCAACAACTTCTTCGACTCGGTGGACCGCTACCTGGAGGCGCGCATCGATCGCGAGCAGCAGGCGGTGGTGCTGGGCGGGCGCTCGACCATGATCCGGCCCTATCCGATCTCGATCGAGTGGCCGAGCCGCTGGGCCGCGAGCGCTCCGCCGGTGGCCGAGTGCCGCAAGAGCGTGCTCGCCGAGCTCGAGCTGCCCGAGCACACCCAGCTCGGCGTGGGCGTCGATCGTCTCGACTACACGAAGGGCATCCAGGAGCGCCTGCAGGCGGTCGAGCGCATGCTCGAGCGCTTCCCGCAGTTTCGCGGCCGCTTCACCTTTGTGCAGCTCGCCGCGCCCAGCCGCACCATGCTCGAGGCCTACCGGCTGCTGAACGAGGAGATCGAGGCACTGGTCACGCGCATCAACGCGCGCTTCACCACGCCCGACTCCAAGTGGCGCCCCATCGTGCTGTACCGGGCCCACCACGAGCCGGCGACGGTGTATCGCTACTATCGCGCGGCCGAGCTGTGCTACGTGAGCAGCCTCCACGACGGGATGAACCTGGTCGCCAAGGAGTTTGTTGCGGCGCGCGACGACGAGCGCGGCGTGCTGGTGCTGAGCCAGTTCACCGGTGCCGCGCGCGAGCTGACCGAGGCGCTGGTGGTGAACCCCTACGACCTCGAGGCGGCGAGCGAGGCGCTCGCCGCGGCGCTGACCATGCCGGCCATCGAGCAGGGCGAGCGTCTGCGCGCCATGCGCCAGATCGTGGGCGAGTACAATGTGTACCGCTGGGCTGGGCGCATGCTCGTCGACGCGGCGCGCCTGCGTGCCCAGGAGCGGCGCTCGGGTCGCTTCAACGCCCAGCCGCGGCCGGACACCTCGCGCGGCGAGGTCCGTGAGCGCGAGCGCGAAGAAGACGCGGCGTCGTGAAGCCGATCCTCGATCCGGCGCAGCACGCAGAGCTCCGTAGCTTCGCCACGCCGAGGACGCTGTTCGCCTTCGACTTCGACGGCACGCTCGCGCCCATCGTCGCCGATCCGGAGCGGGCCCAGCTGCCCGAGAGCACGCGCCTCCTGCTGGCGCGCCTGTCCGCGCTCGCGCCGTGCGTGGTGATCTCGGGTCGTTCGCTGGCCGACCTGGGGCCGCGCGTGGCCGGCCTGGGGCTGCAGGTGCTGGTGGGCAACCACGGCGCCGAGTGGAAGGACCTGCCCGACGAGCGCGACGCGCGCGAGCGCGTGGACGCCTGGCTGGTCCAGCTGCGCGCGCGCCTCCACGATCAACCGGGCGTGATCATCGAGGACAAGGGACTGTCCGTGGCCATCCACTTCCGTGCCGCGCCCGATCAGGACGCGGCCGCGCGCCTGGTGCACGCGGTGGCGACCGAGCTGCCCGAGTCCCGCCTGGTGGCCGGCAAGTGCGTCCTCAACCTCGTGCCCGCGCACTCCGCGCACAAGGGCATCGCGCTGCGCGCCGCGTGCGCACGCTTCGGCTGCGACTCCGCGGTCTTCGTCGGCGACGACGTCACCGACGAGGACGCGTTCGCCATGCAGCCTCCGCCGCGCCTGCTCGGCGTGCGCGTCGGCGTCAGCGAACGCTCGAGCGCGGGCTACTTCGTCACTGGCCAGGACGACGTCGACACGCTGCTCGCCCTGATCCTGGAGCTCATGGCGCCGTAGCGCGGTCAGGGGGCGGGCGGGGCCTTCTTGAAGTCGGCCGCGCCCTTGAGCCAGCGGTTCACCGTGGCGTCGGGGAGGGTGAAGAGCTCGGGGCGGCCCGAGACGCGCACGTAGTAGGACTTGTCGACGAGCGCGCCGACGGTCACCACGAGGGCGGGCGCGGCCAGGCCGGTCTTCCAGAGCGTCAGCGTACCGGTGGGCTCGGCGAGGCCGGCCTTCGGATCCTTGGCGTCGATCGTGGCGATCTGCGCGCCGCGCAGGTTGGCGAACGACGCGGCCACGGCCTGCACGCGAGCGGGGTCGAGCTCGGGGAAGTCCCTCGGCACGAGCGGCTTCCAGGATTCGCCGTCGCGCTGGAAGGCGAGGCGCTCGCCGCCCTTCACGATCTCGAGCCGGGCCACGTCGGCGCCGGGCAACCTGGCGAGCGTCTTGTCGCGCCACTGCAGGGGCGGCTTGAGCAGCGTGTCCGCGGTGGCCTGGCGCAGCTCGAAGATGCGCGGCGAGCCCTCGGTGCGGGCGAATACCAGGGCGCCGTTGGCCTGGCCGAGCTCGATCGTGTGGGTCGCGCCGCCGGTGAGCACCACGGTCACCCGCGCACGCGGCGTGTCCAGCCCGGCGCTCGCTGCGGTCGCGTCGTCGGCGAACTCGGCGACGTCGAGGTGCGACAGCGCCGTGACCAGCGCGGCGGCCGCGGACTCGTCGAGCGCGCCGCCCACCAGCGCCGCGCCCTCGACGACGCTCCACTTGTCCGGCGTGGGCAGCTTGGCCGGCGCACCCTCCGCGGCCGGATCCGAGGGTGGCGGCGCGGCCGGCGGCGGCTCGCGCACCACGACGAGCTTCCGCGCGACGCCGGCCTCGGTCGTGATCACCTCGACGCGGTCGACCTGGTCCTTCTCGAAGCGGAAGACCTCGCGGTGCCGCCACATCTTGGCCTCGCGCGCGAACGCGAAGCGGTTCAGCTTGCCCATCGACCAGACGCGCGCCTCGTCGCCGACGCGCACGTGGCCGCGCTTGCCGATGGTCAGCACCGCGAGCGGCGCGCCCGCCTGCTTCACGGTCACGCGGATCGAGTCCTCGTCGCGGATCTGCAGCTCTGCGTGCGAGTCCTTCGACTCTGCGACGACGTCCTTCCAGGTCAGCTTGGCCAGCACCTCGAGCGCCTGCGCGACGTTCTTCTCGTCGGCGGCGCCTTCGACCGGCGCGACGAGCTTCCACGCGCCGTCCAG
>JBKJOI010000035.1:0-28458 GCA_046595695.1 Haliangiales bacterium
TGGTCCCGGCCGCCGCCGCCACCGCGAGTCGCCCTGCCGCCCGTGGCCGAACCAAGAACCTGGCTCATGCGCGTCAGCTGGAAGCGCCGAGGGTTACTCCGCCGCGACGAGCGCCCCGCCGCTGCCCCGCCCCGACCCTCGTAGCGCTTGGGCGACCGCCGCGCAGACGCCCCGCCCCGCCGAACGCTTGGGCGACCGCCGCGCAGACGCCCCGAACCGCCCGCCCCGCCGAACGCTTGGGCGACCGCCGCGCGGACGCCCCGCCCGCAGAGCGCCGGGAGCGCCCTGCCCCGCCTGCCCCGTCAGTACGCGATCTGCGGGAACTCGCTCCTGGCGGCCTGGTACTCGGCCTCGCGATCCGACGGCCAGCCGAAGGCCGCGGTGGCGAGCGGGCGCAGGTCCTCGCCGGCCGCGCCGCTCATGAAGTGGACGTATTCGCCCCAGTTCATGCCGCCGGCGTAGTCGTCGCCGTTTCTGCGGAAGTGCTGCGCCTGCAGCTGGAAGTACGTGACCATGATCTGGGCGTGGCCGTGGTCGCGCCACAGCGGGTAGAACCAGTCGCGGAACCAGCGCGTGCCGGCGCGCGGGAAGTCGTCGGTGGTCGCGGTGAACTGATCGAAGACGCGCTCGGCCTCCTCGGTCATGCCGATCGCGACGTAGACGTCGTACTGGTAGAACTCCATCCACTTGCTGTCGCCCCACAGGCCGAAGGGCGGCGAGCCGTGCACGCCGCGCGACGCGATCTCGACGATGTGGCCGGCCTCGTGGCTGGCCAGGCCGTACTGCGGCGTCGTCCACGGGCCCGGGCCGCAGTCGATGGTGTCGCGAAAGTCGTGTGACTCGTCGAAGTAGGTCGACGGGTGACCGCCGCTGTACTTGTCCTCGTGGAAGACCGCGTAGAGCCGATCGCCGCCGAACTCGCCGTAGGTCTGCTTGGTGTAGATCCAGACGTCGGTCAGGAACGGCAGCAGCCACTCGCTGCCGTCGCGTGTGACGTCCTCGTCGAAGTAGAGCGCCACGTGGTCGTTGTAGCCGGTGAGCTGGAGCACCTGGACGTGCTCGAACCAGTGCTCCTGCCAGGTATCGGGCGGCGGCGGGAGCGGCGTGGCGTCGGGAAGAGCCGGCGCGGCGTCGGGGCTGACGGGGCTCGCGTCGACGTCGTCACCGCCGGGCGGGGCGTCGTCGGTGGCGTCGCTGGCCGGGTCGCAAGCCGCCAGCAGCGCGGCGCCCAGGACGAGCGGTAGAGCCAGGCGGAAGAGCATCATGGCAAGGCCTCCGGGTGCGCGTAGTAGTCCTGCATGGCAGCATCGGCGCGTTGGGCCCCGGGCAATGTCCAGATTCGCTCATTGCACCGGCCACGACTCGAGCCCGCGGCCCGGCGTGCCGTCGGCGATGCGCGGCCAGCCGTCTGCCCAGACGGGCACCGGGTCCATGCTGGCGGCGCCGGCCGAGTCCGAGCAGGCGCTCGCGAGCGCAGCCGCGATCAGGACGCGTCTCACCAGTTGTTACCTCCGCCGTCGTCGATCGAGAAGGCACCGCCCGACTGGTCAGCGACCGCCGCGACGCCCGGGTTGCTCACGGTCACGTTCTTGAAGGTCGCCGCGCCGGCGGCGCCCGCCTTCACCTGGATCCCGTAGGTCGTGGGGTGTGCGATCGTGACGTTCTCGAACAGCACGTTCGTGAGCACGCCGCCGCCGCTTCCCTGCACGTGGATGCCCTGGTACGTCGGGTCGATGATGTCGACGTTCTTGATGGTGATGCCGTTCGTGGGATTCTGATCGGCGCGCAGCCAGATCGCGCCGAACTCCTGCCCGCCCCAGTAGGTGCCGCCGGTACGCACCAGCGTGAGCCCGTCGATGGTCGCCGACTCGAGCGGGTACGGGTTGAACTCGGTGCTGACGGTCAGCCCGGGGTAGGTCAGCGTGTCGAAGGCGATGCTGTCCTCGATCCGGTTGCCGACGCCGCCGTAGATCGCGAACGCCGCGGCGCGCCAGGTGAGCTGCACGGTGCAGTGCCGGATCACGTTGTTCGTGGCCGGCTGCGCGTAGAGATCCGTGGCCGACCAGATCGCGAAGGCGTCGTCGCCGGTGTGGCGAGCGTGGTTGTTCTCGACCACGCTGTCGCGCGTGCCGTTGCACAGGTTGACCGCGTCGGCGCCGGTGTTGCGGAAGCGGCTGTTGCGGATCTGCAGGCGGTTGGACGGCGCCGTCCCGCCCACCCAGTAGCCGCACTGCACGTTCTCGACCCACATGTTCTCGATGACCGTGTCGTTGAAGGCGGAGTTGACCCACGCCTTGCCGCCCTGCGTACGCAGCCCATCGGTGTTGCCGAAGATGGCGAAGTCACGGAAGCGGGTGTTGTCACCGATGAGGATGAAGCCGGTCTGGCCCCAGCCGGCGTCCTCGGACAGGTTGGCGTTGTAGAGCCGGGTGCGCCACATGCCGGCGCCCTGGATGGCGATGCCCTGGACCTGGAGCTTGTTCTGCTGGTCGAACGTGCCGGGTGGGAAGTAGACGCCCTGGTACTGGCCGGCCATCGCCGCCTGCAGGCACTGGTTGATCGCGTTGTCGTCGGCGATGCCGTCGTTCGGGATCGCGGGCGCCCACGGATGACCTGCCTCGGTGATCGAGATGAAGCCGGGCGGCTTCGCGATCACGGGCCCGACCAGCTCCAGATCGATGAAGTCGATCGCGTACGAGGGCGCCGAGTCGCCGGCGTCGCGCTGCAGCTTCACGGTCGCGCCGGCTGGAATCGTGAAGTCGAGCAGCGCGTTCGCCTCGCTGTAGATGCGGCGCGGCGGCCCCGCGGATGGCGAGTCGAGCTGGGTGCCGTCGTCGCCGTAGACCCATGCCTGCTTCGACGACAGCGCGAGCGTGGCGCGCTTCTGGCCATCGACGTAGAGGCTGAGGCCGGCCTGGGTGCCGCCGCCGCCGGGCGCGTCGGGGAGGCTGTGGCGCACGACGATCGCGTTGGCCGCCGCGGTCGTCGTCCACTGCACATACTCGCCGACGGCGTCGAGGATCACGGCTCTGCGGCCCGAGGCCTCGCCGGCGGGCGTGCCCAGCGCGCGGCTCGGTCCGACGATCTGCGCGTTCGTCGTGCCGTCCTCGGCCTCGTACTCGAGCCAGGGCACCAGCGCGCCGCGCTCGGGCAGCTGCGGCGTGCCGGCGTCCGCCGTGCCACCCGCGCCGTCAGGACCGCCGCCTGCGTCGCCGGCGAGCGCGCCGTCGGCGTCGCTGCCGTCGTCATCGTCGTCGTCACCTCCGCCGCCGTCAGAAGACGGCGTGCCGCTGCCACCGATCAGACCGCTGCAGCCGTGCGGGAGCACCAGCAGCAGCAACGGCGCCAGCGCGAACATCGGCATCGGCATCGGCATCGATCGGCGACCTGACAGCTTACGCATGGAGCCTCCTGTCGAGCCCCGAGCGTACTTCATTCGGACCGCAAACAATGTCCGGAAGTCATCTCGTAGCGGCCTCGACTGACGCCCTCGCTCCGGCGGACTCGTCACACTTGCTCCACAAGCCGGAGGTGATCCGCACGAGCCATCTCGACGTGCTACGTTGGCTTCGTTGGCACTCGACGGTGGCGTCCTGCTGTTGACCAGCCAGGAGCTGACCATGTCGTCGCTGAAGCCTCGTACGCTCGTCGGTTCGAACCCCGCCATCGCGTCGGTGGCGGGCGAACGCCTCCCCGTCCCTGGTCCCCCCGCCAAGGTCTCCATCGATCCCATGGGCCGAGCCACGGCGGGCGTGCGCGATCACCTCGTCACGGTGACGCTCGAGCTCGGGCCGGCCGAACCGCGCTTCGCCGACAAGGGGGTCGCGGCCGCGGTGGCGCGCCGTTCGCTCGAGGGCTACGTCCCGACCGATGGACCGGATACGCGCAAGCTCCGCGAGCTCACGCAGCCCAGCCGGGCCAAGGCCGGCGTGGTGACGAACGTGGTCGTGGGCGTGGAGGCCTCGGTCGTCTGGGCGGGACGTCCCGATGACGCGGCGATGGAGCTCGTGCGCACGACGCTGACCGGCGAGGGCTACCGCGTGCAGCTGCGCGAGCGGCGCGAGTGCACCGAGGGCATCTGCTCCACCGACGTGGTCATCGCGTGGGCCCAGCCCGACGACGTGCCCACCGGCTGGTTCAGCCACTCGGTCTGCGGCCGCCATTTCTACCGGCGCTGCGCCAAGTGCAAGAGCGTCTACCGGCTCACCAGCATGAACGCGGCCGGCCAGGGCCCCTCGGTCAAGTGCCAGGTCTGCGACCAGATCCTGGTCGAGTGGGGCAGCAGCAAGATCTGGGACGCCGAGCTGGTCACGCGCGGCGACGTCGCGGTCTGACCGCGGCGGGCGCCGCGGCGCCGCGGCTCACGGCACGACGAACGCCGCGACCAGGCCCGGATCCTCGGCGTGCTTCGCGACATGCACCTCGTAGCTGAGCGGCTCGACCTCCCAGGCCGCCGCGTCGACGTCCCAGAACGCGAGATCGCCGACGTTCACGGTCAGGTCGACGCGCTGGCTCGCCCCGGGCGCCAGGCTGACCTGGGTGAACGCGCGCAGATCGCGTGGCGCGCGCACGACGCGTGAGCCGAGCGCGCTGACGTAGAGCTCGACCGTCTCGATGGCGGCGACCGCGCCGGTGTTGGTCACGGTCACGCTGGCGGTGACCGTGCCGTCGGGCGCCACGGTGCTCGCGTCGAGCGCGAGCTCGGCGTACGCGAAGGTCGTGTAGCTCAGGCCGTGGCCGAACGGGTAGCGCGCGGGCGTGCCCTCGTGGGCCAGGTGGCGGTAGCCGTGGAAGTAGTCGTAGGTGACCGTGGTCGATACGTTGTCGAACGCGGGCAGGTCGGCCTCGGCCTGCGGCATCGAGAACGGCAGCCGACCCGACGGCGAGAAGTCGCCGAAGAGCAGCTCGGCGAGCGCATTCCCGCCCTCCGAGCCGGGGTAGAAGCCGAGCAGCAGGCTCTGGATCTCGCCGTCCCAGTCGGCGGTGAGCAGCGCCGAGCCGCCCTCGAGCACGACCACGACGGCGGGGTGGATCGCGGCCAGCGCGTGGATCAGCGCCACATCGTCGGGCGGCATGGCCAGCGAGGCGCGGTCACCCGCGCCGATGGTGAACTCGCCCTCGTCGACGGCCTGCAGCCCGGTGACGACCACGACGACGTCGGCGGCAGCAACCAGCGCCTGGTCCGAGGCCGTGAGCGACGACCCGGCCAGGTGCGTGACGGTCACGCCGTCGCCGGCGCGCGCGCGGATGCCGGCGAGCGCGGTGACCACGCTGCTCGGATCCACGGCGCTCGAGCCGTCGTCGCCGATGTTCTTCACGTCGGCGTTGCGGCCGGCGACGACGATGCGCTGCACGCCGGCGCCGAGCGGCAGCACGCGTGGCGCGTCGGCGAGCGCACCGTCGGGGCGTTCGTTGCGCAGCAGGACGGCGCCGCGTCGCGCGACCTCGCGGGCGAGCGCGAGGTGCTCGGCGGTCTCGCGCTGGCTCGGGTCGTCGAGCACCGGGGTCATCTCGTCGAGGCCGTAGCAGAGCTGCGCGCGCAGGATGCGCCGGACCGAGACGTCGATGCGGTGCTCGTCGAGCACGCCGCGATCGACGGCGTCGAGCAGGTTGACGAACTTGAAGGGGTACGGCATCTCGATGTCGAGCCCGGCCCGCACCGACTCAGCGTCGCCGTGCGTGCCCAGGACCCAGTCGGACTCCACGAAGCCTGCGAAGCCCCACTCGTCGCGCAGGATCTCGGTGAGCAGGTGCGCCTGCTGGTCGCAGTGGAACCCGTTCACGCTGTTGTACGCCGACATCACCGAGGCCACGTGCGCCTCGGTCACGACGCGCCGGAAGTGCGGCAGGTAGATCTCGCGTAGGGTGCGCTCGTCCACCTGGACGTCGACGGAGTAGCGGGTGTTCTCGATGCTGTTGGCGGCGAAGTGCTTGGCGCTGGCGAGCACGCCCTGCCCTTGCACGCCGTCCACGAAGCCGACCGCCATCGCCCCCATGTGGTGGACGTCCTCGGAGTAGGTCTCCTGGGCGCGGCCCCAGCGCGGGTGCCGGAGCACGTTCATCGTCGGGGCCAGCAGCACGTTGCCGCCGACCGACTGCAGCTCGGTGGCCATCGCCGCACCGACCCGCTCCTCGAGCTCGGGATCCCAGGTCGCGCCGCGCATCACCGCGGCCGGGAACGCGGTCGCGTGCAGGCCGCTGACCTGGCTCACGCCGCGCGGACCGTCGAGCATGCGCAGCCCGGGGATGCCGAGCCGTGGCGTGCCCAGCACCTGCCAGACACCCTCGATCGCGCCCAGCGACGCGCCGTACATGAGGTCGATCTTCTCGGCCCGCGTGAGCTGCCCGAGCAGCGCGGTGATGCGCGCCTCGATCGCGTCGTCGTCGCGCTCGCCGCAGTAGGCGCGCGTGGCGGCGGTCGGCGCGAACGGCTCGGGGACGTGACCGCCGGCGTCCGGGACGGCCGGGACCGCGTCGTCGTCACCGCACGCGGCGAGCGTGGCGGCGGCGAGCGCGGCGGCGAGCGCGGCGGCGAGCGTCACCGCAGCGAGAGCGAGCGAGCGGCGCGGCGCCGCCGGACAGAACCCATCGTTCGCACACGTCGGCAAGGGCGACCTCCGGGCCGCATAGTGGAACATGTTCTAGCGCGGGCGCAAGCGGCGAGAGGCGCGGGAGGCGGGAGGCGCGGGAGGCGGGAGGCGCGAGGCGCGGGAAGCGGACAGTCCGCTGGACTCTGGCGCGGGTCGCGCGCGCGGGACCGCACCACGGCCCCTCGGCTACGGCAAGGCCGACCGCCCCGCAGCGCACGCGCCGGTCGGGCGGTTGTGGATCGACGGGCTGCCGTGCTACTGCGCGGACTGGATGGCACAGCCCGAGCCCGTCGTACCCGCCACGATCCCGCACACCGGCGGGCCGCCGGACCCCGATTCACGGATCGACCACGACCTGCCCGAGGCGTCCGTGCTCGACGAGGCGCGCCACACGCTCGGCGCCGAGCGCGCCCGCGGCGGCAACGGCCGCATCGTCGAGGCTGACGATCGCTACCTGGGCCGCCGCGTGGCGCTCAAGCTGATGCACGAGCCGGGCGCGCGGGCCACGCGCTTCGTGCGCGAGGCGCTCATCACCGCGCGCCTGCAGCACCCCAACATCGTGCCGATCTACGACGCCGGCGTGCGCGCCTCCGGCGAGCCCTTCTACACGATGCGGCTCGTACCCGGGCAGGCGCTGCGCGAGACCATCGCCGCTGTCGGCAGCCTCGACGAGCGCCTGGCACTCTTGCCCCACGTGCAGGCCATCGCCGACGCCGTGGCCTACGCCCATACGCAGGGCGTCGTGCACCGCGATCTCACGCCCGGCAACGTGCTGGTCGGTCCCTTCGGCGAGACCGTGGTGATCGACTGGGGCCTGGCCAAGCGCATCGGCGAGCCCGACCCGGGCGATCCCGTGCCGCGCTCGCCGCTCGAAGAGACCGGGCTCACCGATGGGCTCACCCACACCGGCGCGGTGCTGGGCACGCCCGGCTACATGGCCCCCGAGCAGGCGCGCGGCGAGGACGTCGACGCGCGCGCCGACGTGTTCGCCATCGGCGCCATCCTCTACCACGTGCTCGCGGGCACGCCGCCCCGCGTCGGCGCCGCCGGTCCGCCCGCGCTCGCCGGCATCGAGCCGGGGGTGCCGCGCGACCTGGCCGCGATCGTCGCCAAGGCCATGGCGCCGTCCCCGTCGCACCGCTACCCCAGCGCCGCCGAGCTCGCCGCCGACCTGCGCCGCTTCGCCACCGGCCAGCTGGTGAGCGCGCGCCGCTACACCCGCTGGGGCATCGTGCGCCGCTGGCTCGCGCGCCACCGGATCACCGTGATGGTCGCCGCGGCTCTGGGTCTGGCGCTCGCCTTCGCCGTGATCGCCGGGACCGTCGGCGTGGTCCAGGAGCGCGATCGCACGCGCGTCGAGCGCGACCGCACCCGCGTCGAGAACAACCGCCTGCGTCTGCTCCAGGCCGATGCCGTCGTGCGCCGGGATCCGACCGCGGCGGCGGCCTGGTTGAAGAGCTACGCGCCGTCGGCCGAGCGCGACGATCAGGCCGGGGAGATCGCGGCGATCGCGAGCTCCGGAGGCATCGCGCGCCACGTGCTCACGCTGCCCGATGGGGACTCGCCGTCGGCGACGTGTCTGTCATCCGGCGGACGCCACCTCGCCATCGTGGGCAAGAGCGGCGCGCTCTGGCTGTTCGATCTCGAGGCGCGCAGCCGCCGGCGCGTGGGCATGCATTCCAGCCCCCGCACGACGCGCTGCCAGTTCATGCGCCAGGACACCGAGCTGCTGTCCTGGGCCACCCGCGGCGACGTGCTGCGTGTACCCGTGGCCGGCGGGCCCACGACCGTGGTGCCCTTCTCCGGCGGGCCACTCGCCCGCGGCGAGCCGGTCGGCGACGACCGCTTGCTGCTCATGCCCATCGGCAGCGACGTCGCCCAGCTCGTCGATCTCGACGAGCGCAGCACCCGCCCCATCACCTTCCCGCCGCGGAGCCACCTCGCCGTGGCCAGCCCCGACGGCGCCGCGTTCTACGCGGTCGACTTCGAGGGCACCTTGTTCCGTGTACCCGCAGATGGTGGCGCCGCGGCCGTGCTGACCAAGCTACCGGCGCCTGCCCACGATCTTTCCATCGGCGACGATGGTCGCCTGGTGCTGGCGGCGAGCCGGCTCGACCTCGTGGCCCTGGACACCACGACAGGAACGATCTACCGCCTGTCGGTCCCCTTTCCCAGCGATCCGGTGTACGCCCGGGCCACCGGCGACGCCGTGGTGCTGGTGGCTGGTAGCACGCTCGAGGCCTCGCTGTGGCGGCCGCTCACCGGCGCCCGTACCCACCTGGCCAACGACGCGTTCTACAAGACCCTGCGGGTCCAGTCGGGCCCACAGCCGCGCGCGTTCTGGACCTCCAGCAGCGGCCTCGTGCACGTCGCCGAGCTCGACGACGGCAACGTCCGCACGCTGATCGGTCACCACACCACGATCCGCGACGTCTCCGTGTCCCGCGGAGGCACCTGGCTCGCCACCGCCCACGCCGAGGAGGTACGCGTCTTCCACGTCCCCTCGCCGAGCAGCCGCACGCGCCAGATCGCCGGCGGCTGGCGCAGGGTCCGGCCGCTGCGCGTGAGCCGCCAGCTTCTGGTGACCGAAGACGACCATCGCCTGTCGATCGTGGACTCGACCACGCTGGCGGTGACGCCGTTCGAGACCTTCGAGGCCGCCATCGAGGACATGGTCAGTCCAGTCGCGAAGCCGTGGATCGCCGTGTGCCTGAGCGACGGCCATGTGGTGCTCCGCTCCACCGCCGACGCCACGCGCGTCGACCTCGAGCTTCCTGGTGACGGCTGCCAGAGGCTCTTCACGCCCGACGACGACACGCTGGTGGCGCAGAGCCACAGCGGCGAGCTCTACGAGTACCGCTTGCCCTCGCCCACGCCCCGCCTGGTGGCCGCGATCCAGGGCAGCATGAGCTTCGACGCGTCGACCGACGGCCGGCACCTCATGGTCGGGTCGATGCGCCAGATCAGCATCGTCGACCGCACGACCGGCGCCATCGCCACGATGGCCGACCAGGGCTCACCGCTCTTCGGCTTCGACGTGGCGTCGAAGGGACAGCTCGCGGCCGTCGGGCTCGCCGACGGGCGCGTGCAGCTCTTCGATCCGGTCACGCGCACGACGCGCACCCTCGGCCGCATGAACGGCTTCGTCGGCGAGGTGCAGTTCACGCCCGACGACACCGCCGTGCTCGTCGCCGACGAATCGGGCCGCCTGGCGCGCTTGTCGGTAACCGGCGCACCACCGCGCCCGATCGGTGCCGTGGACGTGCGCATCAACATGATGGTCCTGAGCGACTCGGGCGACCGGTTGGTGGCCGCCGACCTCCGCGGTGAGCTCCATCTGTGGGACCTGGCCACGGGCGGCTACGCGCTCCTGCGCGGCCACTCCACCGATGTGCGCGGGCTCGGCTTCATCGGCGAGCACGTGCTGTATTCCTTCGATCAGGCCGGTGCGCTCACCGTGTGGCAGCTCGACGACAGGCTCATCGTGCCCGCCGCGCCCGCGGCGCTGACGGCCTGGCTCGACGCCGCGACCAGCGCGGTCCTCGATGTCGCCGGGCTGCCGCGCACGCCGGTGCGCGACCTACCCTGAACTGGCGCGCCGCGCCTGCCGGCGCCGCGCTACGTCGTGCGGGCCGTGGTCGTGACGGGCACGGTCTCGACACGGTTGCGGCCGCGATCCTTGGCAAGGTAGAGCGCCTGGTCGGCCAGCTCGAGCATCGCCTCGATCGACTCCGCGGTGGACACCGGGTAGGCGCACACACCGATCGACACCGTCGGCGAGCGCCCCATGCCAGGGATGGCGCACGCCTCGATGCAGGCGCGCAGCTTCTCGGCCACGAACAGCGACTGCTCGAAGCCGGTCTCGGGCAAGCAGACGACGAACTCCTCGCCGCCGAAGCGCGACAGCAGGTCGGTCTCGCGCAGGGTCCGGCGCAAGAGGCCCGCGAGCGTGACCAGCACGGCGTCACCCTGGGCGTGGCCGTAGGTGTCGTTGACGAGCTTGAAGTGGTCGACATCGACCATGAGCAGGCCGAAGTGGTGGCGGTGGCGCCGGCAGCGCTTGAGCTCCTCCTGCGAGCGCGCCATGAAGTGACGGCGGTTGTGCAGGCCGGTGAGCGGATCCGTGGTGGCGAGCTCGGCGAGCTCCACGTTCATGCGCAGGAGCTGGTTGTTCTTCTCGGCGACCTCGTCCTGGAGGAGCTTGAGGCGCAGGTAGTTCCTCACGCGCGCGCACAGCTCGGCCGGGTGGCACGGCTTGACCAGGTAGTCGTTGGCGCCGCGCGCGAAGCCCTCGACCTTCTTCTCGGGCGTCGCCAGCCCGCTCAGCATGACGACCGGGACCATGTGCCCCCACGGGTGGCGGCGAAAGCGCTCGACGAAGCCGAAGCCGTCCAGGCCCGGCATCTCCACATCGCAGAGCACCACGTCGAAGCGACGCGTGAGCGACAGCTTCAGCGCTGCGAGGCCGTTGTCGGCCTCGACGAACTCCTCGAACAGCTGCGCCTCGGCGAGCGTGTCGCGGATGAACGAGCGCATGGTGCGTGAGTCGTCGACGATGAGCACCGCCTTGCCGCGCACCGGCGCGCCGGTGGACGGCCCGTCGGCGTCGGCGACCGACCGCGCGACCGCTTCGGCGGCCTCCACGTCGGGCGCAGGCGAGTCGGACGCCGTCTCGTCGGGACCCGCGGCGTCGATCGAGCGCTTCACCACCATTCCGATCAGAAACCCCCAGGGGACTGGTTCGGCCGCACCCGGCGATACTTGAGCGAAAGATATATCCAAGCGATCTCCCGGAGTTGCGAGTCGCACAGCGGGTAAAGTGAGATATCCATGCCGCGCCCGTCCGCCGATCTGCAGATGCGGTCGCAGCTGGTCGGGCCCGTGCTCGCTCGGGTTCGCGACGGCGGCGCCGATCCAGCCGCGCTCATCCACCGCTTCGGCCTACCGGCGAGCGCTGCCAGCGACCCCGAGGTGGTCCTGCCGCTGCGCACGCTGCACGCGCTCCTCGACGCCGCCGAGCAGGCCACCGGCGATCGCTTCCTCGGGCTGCACCTCGCCGCCGGGTTCCCACGCGGCGCCTACGGGATGCTCGAGTTCAGCTGCCGCAGCGCCCCGACCGTCCGCGCGGCGCTGGTCCGGATCGTGCGCTACATCGGCCTGCTCAACGAGCTGGTCACGGTCTCGTTCGAGGAGCAGGGCGGCCTGGGCATCGTCGAGCAACGCATCGCGCGCGCGCCGCTGTGCGTCGGTCGGCACGGCAACGAGTTCTTCGTCGCGACCGTGCTACTGGGGGCGCGCGCGCTGTCGGGGGCGTCCTGCACCCCCGAGCAGGTGTGGTTCGCGCACCCACAGCCGGACGACGTCTCCGAGCTGCTGGCGCTGCTGGGCACCACGCACGTGCGCTTCGGCGCCGCCGGCAACGGCATGACGCTGTCGCCCGCGGTCCTCGATCTGCCGCTCGCGACCTCGGACCCACCGCTGCTCTCGCTCCTCGATCGCCAGGCCGAGCAGGCGCTCGCCGGCAGCCCCGCGGCCAGCGGGCTCGTCGGGCTGGTGCGCCGGCGCATCCGCGCCACGCTCGGCGAGGCGCCGCCCACGCTCGAGGCGGTGGCCGAGGCGCTGCGCCTGAGCTCGCGCACGCTGCAGCGCCGCCTCGCCGACGAGGGCACCCGCTTCAACGCGCTGCTCGACGAGGTGCGCCACGAGCTCGCGCGCGAATACGTGGGCGATGCGCGGCGCCCGCTCGGCGAGATCGCGTATCTGCTGGGCTACGCCGAGCTGAGCCCGTTCCTGCGCGCGTTCAAGCGCTGGACCGGGCGTACGCCGGGCGAGCTGCGCGGCGACGCCGGGTGAGGCGCGCGACGCCGGGTGACCGCCGCGTGAGCGAGCATCTGGCGCGTGACGTCAACCGAAGTGGCGCGCGTGGTCATGGGCGGCCGTGCCGGTTGCTGGCAGGATCACCGCCATGACCCGCGCGATCCTGATGCCGCTGCCCGATCGCGACTTCGACGTCACCGAGGTCGCGGTGCCGTGGAAGCTGCTGACCGAGGCCGGCTACTCGGTCGTCTTCGCCACCGAGGACGGCGCCCGGCCGGCGGCCGATCCGCGGCTGCTCGCCGGCGTGCTGTTCGGCCAGCTGGGCGCCCACCCCGAGCCGATCGCCTTTTACCGCGAGCTCGAGGCCGCACCCGGGTTCCTGGAGCCGCGCCGCTGGCGCGACCTGGATCCCGCCGCGTACGCGGGCCTGTTCCTGGCCGGCGGGCACGCGCCCGGCATGCGCCAGTACCTGGGCAGCGCGCTGCTGCAGGAGAAGGTCGCCCGCTTCTGGCGGCTGGGTCGGCCGGTGGCGGCGATCTGCCACGGCGTGCTGGTGCTCGCCCGCACCGTCGACGCGCAGACCGGCGTCTCGGTGCTGCACCACGTGCGCACCACCTGCCTGCCGAAGTACATGGAGCGATCGGCGTACCTGCTGACCTGCTGGAAGCTCGGCCGCTACTACCGCACCTACCCCGCCTACGTCGAGGACGAGGTGCGCGCGGCGCTGGCCGATCCAGCGCAGCTCGAGCGCGGACCGCGCACCCTCACGGCGCGCGGCACCCGCGCCGACGACGGCCCGGCCCACGTGGTCGAGGACGGCCGCTACGTCTCGGGACGCTGGCCGGGCGACAGCTACCTGGTGGCCCGGCGCTTCATCGCCCAGCTCGAAGCCGCCGCCCATAGCTGAGGAATCCTCGTCGCCGAGGTCGACCGCAGCTGCCACCTCGGCGACGTGCGCGACTTCGTCGTCCACGGGCCGGCGGGTCGTCGTGTCAGGGCCCTTCGGTACGCTCCGGCCATGAGCAAGCTCCTGGTCCAGTGGGACACGACGATGCTTATCCACGAGGAGCATCGAACGGTGCGCTGCTTCGCTACCCGGGAAGGAGATCCCCAGGGGAAGCTCGTCTACGACTTTGCGATGCACGACCTCGAGACCAGCGAGGATCTGACCGAGTACGCGGGCTCGCCGCGCAGCATCCTCGAGATGGGTATCAACTTCCTGATCGCGGCCGGGGGCGCCAAGGAGATCGACGAGGCCGACCTCGCGCGCGCGCGCGCCGGCATCGAGGACGACCCCGCCCCTCGGCGCCCGCCCGAGACCGACTAGCGATCCGTGCTAGCGCTGGTCCGGCGCGAGATCTTGCCACGCGCTGCGCGCTGACTCCTCGGCGGCGAGGAAGCCGGTGAGCGCGCCGCGTAGCTCGGCGTGCGGGATGGCGCCGACGCGCACCGCCAGGGCGTCGGCGGCCTGGGCCAGGCGCGCGCCCTGCGAGCCGATCGCGTAGCGGCTCACCAGATCGTCGGGCGCGAGCGCCTGGACCGCGACCACCGCCTCGAGGCGTGCGAGCACATCGGCGGCGGCGAACACCAGGCCCTGATCGGTCGAGCGGCCCAGCGCCTTCGACACGGCGGCGAGAGTGGCCACGATCGGCTGCAGCTCGGCGGATGCGCTGGAGCGCAGCGGAAGCACCTGCACGCGCGACCTGCGCCGGGTGAGCTCGACCAGGCACGCGGGGCTGCTGGGTACCGGCGGTGGCGCGGACGGGCCGTCCTTCTCCACCGCCAGGACCAGGCGGCGGGCCACCTCGGCGAGCATGAGGTGGCGGGTGCCGTCGAAGGTGCCGTAGAGCAGCACGTCGCGGACCAGCTGTGCATAGGGCATGGCCTCGAGCAGCGCGCGGCCGCTCAGCACGCGCCGCCCCTCCTCGACCGCCTCCTCGGCGTAGCTGCAGCACGCGTACTTGGCGACCGCCGTGTAGTAAGCCGCGCCGGGACCGAGCGCATCGACGAAGAGCGCGGCGCGCACCGAGAGCGCGGCGCAGAGCAGGTCGAACGCGGACGCGCGCAGCGTGTGCTCGGCGATCGCGCCCAGCTTGCCGATGGGTGCGCCGTAGAGCTGGCGCTCGGCAGCGTGCCTGCGAGCGAGCTCCGCCGCGTGCGACGCCGCGCCCGACGCCAGCGTGCTGATGCCGCCGCGCGACAGGCTCAGGGTGCGCTGCACGACCTTGAAGCCCTCGCCCTCGCCGGCGAGCAACGCGTCCTCGGGCACGAACGCGTCCGCGAAGCGCACGCCCGAGATGTCGGCGCCGGGCGCGGGCAGGGTGTGCCAGCGCGGCTTGGCGTGCACGCCTTCGGTGGCCTCGCGATCCACGACCAGCATGCTGAAGGCGCCGGCGGCGCCCAGGAAATCGCCTGCGTCGACGTGCTCCTGGGTGCGCGCCAGCACCGTGAGCAGCGCGTGGCGAGTGCCGCCGTTGATCACGTCCTTCTCGCCAGTGATGCGGTAGCCGCCGTCCACGCGCTCGGCACGGGTGCGGCCGGCGAGCAGGTCGGAGCCGGCGTGCAGCTCGGTCAGGAGCAGCGCGGAGAAGGCGCCCGCGCGCACGCGCGCGAAGGTGCGCTCGAGCTGCGCCGGGGTCGCGAACGCGTAGCTGGGTAGGAGCGCCAGCGAGTTCACGCCCAGCGTGATCGCGAGCGCACCATCGACGGCGGCGGCGAGCGCGAGCAGCGTCATCTGGTGCAGGTAGGTCACCTGCGAGGCTTCACCTGGCGTCTCGGCGAAGAGCCGCATGAGGCCGGCAGCACGCAGCTGCTCCAGCACCGCGTCGGGGTACTCGCGCGCGGCCGCGCCGCGGGCCAGCTCCGCGACGACCGCCTGGTCGGCGAGCAGGCGGTCGATCTCGGCGAGCGGCGACTCGGCGGCCAGATCGAGCGGGCAGAGGCGCAGCCAGGTCGGGCGCGCGGTCATGCGCGCGCGATCCGCGCGACCTGCGCGCGCGCGAGCGGGGCACAGCGAACGGATCCGTTCAGGTGATGGACCTTCACGCCGGTGATGTTAGCGGCCCCGCGTGAACGCGTCGCGCACAACCTCCCGCTCGCCGGACGAGCGGCGCCGCGGGGAACGGCCTATGCTCGGGCATCCATGCAGATCACGGCGCGTCTCGAGGAGTCCACGGTCCAGCAGCTGCTCGGCGAGCTGCTCCCGCTCACCGTGGCCATCGACCACGACGGCGAGGGTCGCTGGATCCGCATCGATCCGGCCCGGCGCATCGACTTTGCCGCGGGCGAGGGCCTGCGCGTCGAGGTCGGCGGCCAGCTGCACTGGCGCGTCGCGGGCGTGGCGGTGACGCTCACGATCCTGTCGGCGCAGCTGCTCCTGCGGCCGATGCTGGTCGACGACGTCAACGAGGGCGGCCGGCTGCTGTTCGTGCCGTCGCTCGAGAAGATGGACCTGAAGAACGTCCCCGATTTCCTCGACAATGGCATCACCGGCATCGTCAACAAGCAACTCGAGGGCCAGGGCGAGCTGCTCGCGTGGCACTACGGCAAGGCGCTGAACCGCCGCTTCCCGCTGGCCAAGGACCTGGTCGAGATCGACAGCTTCCAGCTCACGCCGACCGCGACCACCGTCACGGTGAACGCCGACGCCATCGTGTTCACGCTCGGCCTCGGCATGCGGTTCGCACGCCTGGTCGAGTAGCTCGAGCGCGGCCCGAGCTCGACCTCGGCCCGAGCCGCCAAGGCGCCCAAGCGCGGACTTTGCTGACCGACCCACTAGACGCCGTCAGCGCGTGACACGGTGCAGCTCGTACGCGGCGAGGGCCGCGACGAGGTAACCGCCAGCCCCGATGATGAGCGTCCCGGCGAAGCCGACGTGGATCGCGATCACCGTCGCGCCGACGGTGCCGATCACCGAGGTCGCGCCGTTCAACCCCCAGGCCCAGGGCACGAGCGCGGCGTCGCGCCGGCTCAGCATGCGGATGCCCGACGGCAACATCAGGCCCATGAGGCAGCCCGGCGCGGCCACCAGCAGCGCCGAGAGCACCATGCGCGCCCCGACCGGCCACCCGACCAGCGAGCGCAGCCCGGTGCCGAGCACGAACGAGTACGCCGCGATCAGGAGCGCGAGCGCGCCGCCCGCGACCAGCAGCGTCCGGCCCAGCTTGGCCTCGGAGATGCGCCCGGACAGGCGCGCGCCGAACGCCGTCGCCACCAGGATCGAGAACAGCACGACCAGGAGCGCGTACGACGGATGACCGAGGAAGAAGGTCAGCTTCTGCAGCATGGCGATCTCGACCACGATGAACGCGAGCCCGAGCAGCCCGAAGTAGCCGAGCGCGAGCGGCCGCCGGTACGCGGCCTTGTCGTCGCCCGCCGCGGCGGTCGGCATGCCCTTCAGGAACAGCGGCACGACGATGAAGCTGACCGTGAGCAGCGACACCGCGAGCAGCGAGACCAGCATCCACAGGCTCGGGTCGTTCATGGGGCCGCCGATGCGGCCCTCCAGCTTCCACAGGTCCTTGACCTTGGAGAAGTAGAAGAAGAACGGCCGGTCGTCGGTGGGCGGGCTCAGATCCTCGGTGAGCCGGGTGACCGCGGCGCTCCACGCGCCCGCGTCGATGAGCGCGGGCAACGCGTCGCTCGCCTCGGAGCGCGGCGAGACCACGATCTTGAACCCACCGGCGCGGCAGGCCTCTTCGAGCAGCCCGAGCTCCTCCTCGTTGAAGGCGCTGCGCTTCGCGACCATCGTGCCCAGCGAGTCCTTCACCGCGTAGAAGATGTGCTGGCGCGTCTGCGCCGCGGGCACGCCGAGCCGCTCGAGCGTGCCCGCCGCGAGCAAGAGCAGCCGCGCCGTCTCGCCGCGCGCGCCGCTGTGCCAGCGCGTCATGGTCAGGGCGCCGTTCTCGGTGAGGTGTCCGTAGTAGTCCTGGAACGCCTCCATCGTGTACAGGTTGTTCTCGGTCAGCGCGAACGCGCCCGCCGCGGTCGCCGCCCAGGTGTCGACCAGCGACGCCTGGATCACGTCGAAGCGCTCGCTGGCCGCGCGCACGTAGCTGCGCCCGTCGGCGACGATGATCTCGACGCGCGGATCGAAGTAGAGCCCGCCGCTCTGCTCGCGGAACTTCTCCTGCATGACGGTGCGCGCGATGAGCGGGTTGATCTCGACCCCGGTGACGCGTTTGGCGCCCGACGACAGCGCGTGCACCACGTCGCGCCCGCCACCCGGGCCGATGATGAGCACGCGCCCGGCGCCGGCCGGGTAGAGGGCGTGCGCGAGCGAGGTGATCTCGTGGACCGGACGGACCGGCGTGATCTTCGCCGTGCTCGAGATCTCGGTCGCCGCGCTGGCGTCGATCTTGATGTTGAGCTTGTCGTCGACGGTGATGCGCGAGAAGACGTTCCAGCCCTCGAACGCGACCTTGTCGGCCTTGACGCCCTTGGTCGTCGGCACCGAGATGATCTGCGTGGTCAGGTTGAGCGTGAGCAGCCCGGCGACGATGACCGCGGGCGCCCAGCCGAGGCCGCGCGGCCGCTCGAACATGGCGGCGCCGACCACCGCGAGCAGCGCGATCAGGATGACCAGCGACGGCCCGCCGAACAGGCCGAGCAGCAGCCCGGCGAGCAGCGCCGCGACGGCCGCGCCGACCAGGTCGAAGAAGTACAGCCGGTTGATATCCTCGCGGAAGCGCGTGACCGCCAGCGACACGACCATGCCCGAGTAGAAGAACGGCAGGGACGAGAAGCCGATCAGCAGCATGAGCTGCAGGAACGCCTTCTTGGTGAACAGCGGCGCCTGGTTCGTGCCGGTCACGATGAGGATGTCCATCGGGTTGGCCAGCACGTAGACGACCAGCAAGATGGTCGCGCCGGCGAAGCGACGCGCGTACTTGGCCAGCTCGGCGTCGAGCGGCGCGCGCTCGAGCTCGTCCTCGCGCAGGTAGACGTAGACGCCGCTCGCGCCCAGGCCGAACAGCGCCAGCGCGATGGCCAGGAAGGTGAAGTGGTAGAACATGGTCGCGGAGTAGATCCGCGTCAGCACGATCTCGAGCAGCAGGTTGGCGAAGCAGACGAGCGCGACCGCGTAGAGGGTGAGCCGCGAGGGCTTGATGGCGCTCACGCCTTGACCAGCGCCTGCTCGAGGTCGTTCCACAGGTCGGCCTCGGCCTCGAGGCCGACGGAGACGCGTAGGAGCCCGCCGCCGATGCCGAGCGCCTGGCGCTCCTCGGGCGTGAGCCCGCGGTGCGACGAGCTCGCCGAGTGCGACACGCTGGTCGAGGTGCCGCCCAGGCTGGGCGCGAGCGTGATGAGCTCGAACGCGGCGATCAGGCGCGAGACCGCGGCGCCCTCACCGACGTCGAAGGCCAGGAGCGCTCCCTTGCCCGGGTAGTGGACGACCTTCACCTTGGCGTGCGCGCGCAGCCGCGCCGCCAGCGCGCCGGCGGTGGCCTGGGCGCGCTCCATGCGCACCGCCAGCGTCTTCAGGCCGCGGCTCGCCAGCCACGCGTCCATCGGCGCGACGATCGACCCGAAGCGCCGCGCCACGCCGCGCGCGCGCTCGACGAAGTCGCGCTTGCCGATCACCAGGCCGGCACATAGATCGTGGTGACCGCCGAGGTACTTGGTCGCCGAGTGCATGACCACGTCGGCGCCCTCCGCGAGCGGCCGCGCCACCACCGGCGTCGAGAAGGTGGCGTCCACGACCAGGAGCACGCCGCGCGCCTTGCACAGCGTCGCCAGCGCGCGCACGTCGGTCTCGCGCACCAGCGGGTTGGAGATCGACTCGACCAGCAGCGCCTTGGCCGGCCGCTCGAGCGCGTGGGCCACCGCCGCCGGATCGTAGGCGTCGACCAGCTCGACGGTGATGCCGAGACGGCCGAAGTCGGTGGCGATGAGCGCCCCGGTGCCGCCGTAGGCGTCGCGCTGCAGGAGGATGCGGTCCCCGGCGCCGGCCGCGGCCAGCAGGATGCAGCCGATCGCCGCCATGCCGCTCGAGGTCGCGAGCGCGTCCTCGCCGCCCTCGAGCGCGGCCATGGTGAGCTCGAGCGAGCGTCCGTTGGGCATGCCGTGGCGCGCGTAGCAGTAGCCTCCCTCGCCGGCGAGCGGCCCCAGCGAGGCCTCGAGCGAGTCGAACTCGATCACGCTGTTCAGATAGAGCGGCTCGGTCGCCGGCACGCCGCGCTGGCCGACCGGGAGTGTCTCGGGGTTGGGAGCGCGCACGCCGTGCGCCGCGATGGTCGAGAGCTGCAATCCGTCCAACTTCTTCATCCAAACCTCCAGGGCGCCTGCCAGGGGTTATATTCTTTTCGTCCGCGATGGGAAACCCGACGCTCACGCATCTCGAGTACTGCTCCTACTGCCCCAAGATGTGCCGGCATACTTGCCCGGTCTCCGAGGCGACCGGGCACGAGACTTTCATCCCGCAGGCCAAGATGTTGCGCCTGTCACAGCTGCGCAAAGGCAAGCAGGGCTTCACGCCGGTGGCCTCCGAGCCGATCTGGGCGTGCACCGGCTGCCGCGCCTGCAAGAACGCCTGCCTGCACGGCGTCGAGGTCGGGCCCACGCTGTTCGCCGGCCGCGCCGAGGCGGCCAAGCGCGGCGCCCTGCCGCCCGCGCTCGATCGCTACGCCGAGCGCTTTCGCGCCCGCGAGGATCGCCTGGGCAAGAGCGCCCGGGATCTGCTCCCCCGGGATCGCTTCGCCAGCGAGGCGCGCGTGGGCCTGTGGCCCGGCTGCGACGCGGTCGACAAGGGCGCGGCCGACGTGAAGGCGCAGCTCGCGGTCTTCGATCGCGTCGGCGCCGAGCACGTGCGGCTGGTCGGCGCGCAGGCCACCTGCGGCGGCTACCCGCTGCTCGCGGCCGGGCTCGTCGAGGCGTTCCGCTGGCACGCCGGCCGCGTCGCGCAGGAGCTGTCGCGCTTCGGCACCGTGGTCATGAGCTGCTCGGCGTGCGTGCACACGCTGCGGCAGCTCTACCCGGCCGAGGGCGTGAGCGTGGGCGCCGAGATCCTGCACGTCAGCGAGTACCTGGCGCAGCACGTCGAGCGGGTGCCGCGCGCGGGCACGGCGGCGGCGAGCGCGCCGCCCGGTGCGGCGACCGGCGCGCCGGCCCCGGAGACGGTCTGGTACCACGACCCCTGCTACCTGGCGCGCTGGGAGAACATCATGGAGGCGCCGCGGCGGGTGCTCGCGCGCGTCGCCGAGGTGCGCGAGTTCGCCTGGTCGCACGGCGAGACCGAGTGCTGCGGCGGCGCCGGCGTCTTGCCCAAGACCATGCCCGCGGTCGCCGACGCGATGGCGCGCCGGCGCCTGCGCGAGGTCACCGAGGCCGGCGGCGGCACGGTGGTCACCAGCTGCGGCACCTGCAAGCACATGCTCGCGCGCAACGCGCCGCCCGGCGTGATCGTGCGCGACCTCAGCGAATACGTCGAGGCGCGCTCGCGGCCGACGGCGCCCGCGCTGGCCACGGCGCCCGCGGCCACGGCGCCCGCGGCCCCATGATCCCGCTCGTGCCGTCCTCGGCCACGTGGGTCACCGCCGCGCTCGCCGACCTGCCCACGCTGCTGCTCGACCACGCGCACTGCGAGCGCAAGGCCGCGCAGACCGCGCTGCGCTTCATGGCGCAGCACGCCGAGTGGACCAAGCTGCAGAAGTCGCTGTCGCGCCTGGCGCGCGAGGAGCTGGTGCACTTCGAGCGCGTGCTGCGCGAGCTCGCGCACCGGCAGCTCGCGCTCAAGCCGCTCGCCAGCGCGGGCTACGCCGCGGCGCTCATGGCCGGCGCCGGCAAGCCGCGCACGCCGGTGGGCGACTTCCTGTGCTGCGCGCTCATCGAGGCGCGCAGCCACGAGCGCTTCGTGCGCCTTGCCGAGGCCACCGACGACGCGCGCCTGCGCAAGCTCTACCAGGACCTCTTCGAGGCCGAGGAGCGCCACGGCTCGCTCTACCTCGAGCTGGCCGAGGAAGTCGCCGGCGAAGACGTCTCGGCGCGCCTGGCCGCCCTCGCTGCCCACGAGGCCGAGGTGGTCGCCCGCCCCGGCCTGCCCGTCCGCATGCACGCGGGCGGCTGAGGCCGCGGCGCCGGGCTGCACCCGCCCGCTACCAGAGGTTCATCCACTCCGCGATGTAGTAGCAGAGCGCGCCGACCGCCGCGGAGGCGGGGATGGTGAACACCCAGGCCCACACGATGCGGCTGGCCAGCCCCCAGCGGATGCCGCGCGCCTTCGTGGTCGTGCCGACACCGATGATCGCGCCGGTGATGGTGTGCGTCGTCGAGACCGGGATGTGCAGGTCCAGGTGATGGCGCCGAGCAGTGACGACCATGTGCCAGAGTTCACGTCGATGTCACAGAGTAGAGCGCGAGCGTCCGCGCGGCGAGCTCGGCGGCGTCGGCGGGCCCCGCCACGAGCGCGTCGGCGGCCAGTGCGCGCGCCGCGGCGGTGCTCGGGTCCGGCACCGGGAGTGACGCGAGGTAGGCGGTCTTCATGCGAAAGTAGCCGCCGCGCAGCGGGATGCCGGTGGCGCGCAGCCAGAGCGCGACCACCGGCGAGTTGAGCACCGCCAGCAGCAGGCCGATCGGGGTGGCGCGTGCGTCGAGCGGCCGGACCGCGTAGGCGGTGTCGATCACCAGGCGGCCGCACGTGTCGAGCGCGGCGCGCCCGCCCGCCGCCGCGTCGGGGACGATGATCTTGGGCGCCGCGTCGCGCAACCAGACCAGGTTCTGCGGCCGGCCCCAGCGGTAGTACGTCGGGCCGGCGAAGCGACCGCGTTCGCGCGCCTCGAGCGCGGCGCGGTGACGCGCGAAGTGCGCGGCGGCGGCGGGCGCCAGGTGAGCGAGCACGTCAGGCGCGAGCAGCGCCCCGGCGGCGTCGTAGGGCAAGAGCGCGTCGCGCTCGCCAGCGAGCGCGTAGGGCGTCACGTCGCGGCCGCGCACGCAGCGGAGGCGCACCGGCTCGCCGCGGCCGGCGTCGTCCTCGGCAGCGACGAGAAAGATGGGGTCGGCGTTGGTGCCCGCGCCCTTGGCGACGCGCGCGATGGCCGCGAGCCGCGGGCCCGCGGCGCGCAGGCGGGCGAGCTCCGCGGCGCCCGCGCCGATCGAGAGCGTCCATGGCTCGCCGCCGCCGAGCTCGGCCCAGGCGATCGCGCCACGCTCCGGCGCGCGCACCGCGTCGGTCTCACGCGACAGCTGCAGCGCGGGCGCGCCGTCGGCGCTGAGGAAGAGCAGGCAGGTGTAGTTCGTCGCGCCCTCGAACACCTGGCGCGCGCCGAAATCGACGATGTGCCGCACCGCGCGGCGCTCGTGCAGGTGCGCGCGCAGGCGCGCCGCGGCGCGCGCGCTCAGCCAGCGCGACGGCACGACCAGGCCGATCTCGCCGCCCGCGGCCACCCAGTCGAGCGAGCGCTCGATGAACGCCGCGTACAGATCCCACTCGCCGTGCGAGGTGGCGGCGAGCTGGCCGCGCAGCCGCTGCCACAGCTCGGGATCGGCCCGCTTGAGCGCGACCGAGCGCACGTACGGCGGGTTGCCCACGACCGCGTCGAAGCCACGGTCCTCGATCACCCCGCCGCAGAGCGCCTCGCCGACGCGCACGTCGGCGCCTGCCCCGAGCGCCGCCCGCGCCAGCGCCACCGCCGTCGGGTCGCGGTCGACGCCGACGACCACGCCGCGCGCCACGCAGGCCGCGCTCGCCACCGCCGCGCTCACGCCGCGCTCGCCGGCCGCGCGCGCGATGCGCGCCACGCTCGCGACCAGGAAGCGCCCGTCCCCGCAGGCCGGGTCGAGCACGCGCAGCACGGGCGAACCGTCCGAGCGCCAGGCTGCGCGGGCCAAGAGCGGTGCGAGTGTCTCGTCGACGACGCGCGCGACCAGCGCGGGCGGCGTGTAGAAGACGCCGCGCGCCCGCCGCGCCGCGCGCGGCAGGGATCGCTCGTACTCGCCGCCTCCGCTCGAAAGTAGCGCCACGCCTGGACTATTTCCTTTCCGCGTTCGCCTGTAAACTCCGCCGCGCATGTCGAACACCGTCGTGGTGGTGAACCCTCGCTCGCAAAATGGCGCGCTGGGCAGGAAGTGGCCGGATCTCTCGCGTGCGCTGCACCGCGAGATGGGCGGTTTCGAGGCCGTCATGACCCAGGGTCCCGGCGACGCCACGCGGCTGGCGCGCGAGGCGCTCACCTCGGGCGCCGACGTGGTCGTCGCGGTCGGCGGCGACGGCACGATCCACGAGGTCGTGAACGGCTTCTTCGACAGCCACGACCGCCCGGTGCGCCCGGGCGCGGCCCTCGGGCTCCTGCCCTACGGCACCGGCGGCGACTTCCGCAAGACCGTGCACGTGCCCAAGGATCTCGAGGGCGCGGGCCGCATCCTCGCGCGCGGCCGGCGCCAGACCATCGACGTCGGCGCGCTGCGCTGCCGCGAGGGCTCGGTGCGCGGCCCCGAGGTCCGGCGCATCTTCATCAACATCGCGTCGTTCGGGATCGGCGGCCTGGTCGACAAGATCGTGAACAACTCGTCGAAGCGCCTGGGCGGCACGATCTCCTTCCTGGTCGGCACCGCGCGCGCTGCGCTGAGCTACCAGAACCAGAAGGTGCGCATGGTCTTCGACGGCGACGAGGATCAGTTCGTCGAGGCGACCATCAACAACGTCGCGGTCGCCAACGGCCAGTTCTTCGGCGGCGGCATGCACATCGCGCCGGAGGCCGTGCTCGACGACGGCAAGTTCGACGTCGTCACCATCGGCGATCTCACCGCGCTCGAGCTCGTCAAGGACGGCCACCGGCTGTACCGCGGCGCGCACATCGGCATGAACAAGATCGGCTTCCGGCGCGCCAGCCGCGTCGAGGCGCGACCGGCCAACCCGAACGAGGACGTGCTCCTCGACGTCGACGGCGAGACGCCCGGCGCGCTGCCCGCGACGTTCACCGTGCTGCCGCGCGCGATCGATCTCATCGTTCCATGATCACGAGCGCGGCATGAGCCCGAAGAAGCCGAAGCCGAAGGATGACTCGAAGGGCAAGCAGCCCGCGTCCGCCGCCGTGGCGCCCGCGGGGCCCCGGCCGCCGCTCGCCAGGCGGCTCCTGCCCTACGGCATCGCCACGATCGCCGGCATCCTGCTGTTCACCAGCGCCGCGACGTTCGATCTCTGGTGGCAGGCCTGGTTCTGCTTCGTCCCGATCCTCTGGCTCATCGACCGCGCCGAGACGGCGAAGCAGGCCGCGCGCTACTCGTGGTGGGCGGGCATCGTCGCCAACTGCGGCGGCTTCTACTGGATCGTCGCGCTGCTCGAGCGCTTCGCACACCTGCCGTGGATCGTGGCGGCGCTCGGGTTCTTCCTGCTGTCGGCGTACCAGGCGCTGGTCTTCTACCTGTTCGGCCGGGTGATCTGGAGCCTGCGGCGCAAGACCGCCTTGCCCATGACGGTGCTCGCGCCGGTGGTCATGGTCGCGTTCGAGCTCATCGTGCCGATGATCTTCCCCTGGTACATGGCGATCACGCAGGCGTGGAACATCCATGTGATCCAGGTGGCGGATCTGGCCGGGCCGCTCGGCGTGTCGGGGCTGCTCCTGCTCGGCAACGGCGTGCTCTTCGACGTCTGGCAGAAGCGGCGGGCGGCGCTGCGCCCGGCCCTCATCGGCGTGGCGATCATCGTGGCGGCGCTGGTCTACGGTCACGTGCGCATCGGCCAGGTGGACGCGCAGCGCGCGGCCGCGCCCAAGATCAACGTCGGCGTGGTGCAACCCAACGTGTCGTTCGACCAGAAGGGCGCCAACAAGCCCGAGTTCGCCGACGGCCAGGTCGCCGACCTGCAGGCCTGCTCGGCCGAGCTCGACCGGCGCGGCGCCGATCTGATCGTGTGGACCGAGTCGGCGTTCCCGTACTGGGTGGGCCGTAACGTCACGCGCGACCAGCCCGAGCGCTCGCGCGGCCGCATCCGCCGCGGCTTCGTCGCGCCGCTGTTCATGGGCGCGATCACCTTCGCGCGCGACGACGAGTACCCGCACAACAGCGCGCTCATGCTCGAGCGCCAGGCCGAGGGCGCGCCCGCCGGCGAGTTCACCGCGCGCTTCGACAAGATCTACCTGCTCATGTTCGGCGAGTACATCCCGGGCCTGGAGACCTTCCCCTTCATCAAGAAGCTCATGCCCAAGGCGGCCGGGCACTTCGCGCGCGGCAAGGAGGTCGTCACCTTCCCCTACCGCCGCCCCGAGGATCCGCTCGACGCACCGGCGCCGTGGCGGCTCGGCCCGCTCATCTGCTACGAGGACATCATCCCGGCGTTCGGCCGCAACCTGGCCAGGCTGCGCCCGCACCTGCTCGTCAACATCACCAACGATGCGTGGTTCGGCGCCTCGAGCGAGCCGTGGGAGCACCTGCAGCTGTCGGTCTTCCGCTCGGTCGAGCTGCGGACCGACATGGTGCGAGCGGTCAACACCGGCGTGTCGGCGTGGATCGACGCCAACGGCAGGCTGTACCACAAGACCTACTCCATGGACCCCGCGTCCATGCCGCTGCCGGCGGGACGGACGTCGTGCGGCGTCACGCCGGGCAGCAAGGCCGATCTCGAGATCGCCGAGATGGTGCTGATGGAGGGCGGACACACCGTGTACGCCGCCGTCGGGGACCTGTTCGGCTACGTGATGCTGGCCTTGACCGCGTGGTGGTGGCTGGTCGGCCCGTGGGTGCGCAGGCGGCTCGCACCCAACAAGGGATGACCCGGCACGCGGACCGGTCGCCGCGCGGACCGGTCGCCGCCCAGGTGGTAGGCGGGCACGCGCCGTGATGAACCTGTACGTGGCGATCGGCTACCTGGTGGTGCTCATCGTCGTGTCGCGCCTGCGCACGCGCCCGATCAAGAGCCCGACGATGCAGGCGCTGCGCGCGTTCTTCCCGTCGTGGAAGTTCTTCGACGAGCTGGGCGACGTGCCCGTGCTGCTCCACCGGGTGGGCCAGGATCCCTCGGCCATGGGACCGTGGCAGCCGTCGTTGCCCAAGCTGCGGCGGAGAGCGGGCAGCTTGCTCGTGAATGCGGAAGGCAACCTGTGGTTGGCCTACGGGTCGGTGGTGCAGCAGCTCGTGATCGAGCTCGACGAGCTGCCGGAGGCGGATGCATCGGGATCGGACGCTGCGATCACGGAGCGCACCACCTATCAGATCACGCGTGAGCTCGTCGCCTTCCGCATCCGCGAGCTCGAGGCCGAGCTGCCGCCGTACTACCAGTTCAAGGTGGTCACGATGCCCGTGGGCGCGGGCGTGGGCGCGGCTGCGGCCGCCTCGCCCGCCGAGGACCTGCTCATCTCCCCCGTGTACCAGCACTAGTGTTCGACACGCCCGCACAGGCCCTGAGGGGCGTCGAGCTGCTCGCGGCGTTCTCGTTGCTGACGCAGAGCCTCGAGCTCTGGCTGCTGCGACGCACCGTCGCTGACACGGGCGTGTGGCGGTTGGCCCTGCTGCGCGCCGACTTCGCGCCGTTTCCCCGGCCGTTGCGTGCGCTGCTCGACGGGCTGCTCGGCTACCGCGGCTTCCGGGTGTTGCTGCTGATGCGCGGCCTGGGCGCCGTCGCGCTGATCGTGCACCCGCACTGGCTCGTCCCGGCGCTGCTGCTCGCGAGCAGCGTGCTCATCGCGATGCGGTGGCGGGGCTCGTTCAACGGCGGCAGCGACTTCATGACCCTGGTGGTGCTGACCGCGCTGAGCCTGGCCGCCGGGTTCGAGTCGCGGCCGATCGTGGCGCTCGGCTGCCTCTGGTACATCGTGATCCAGACCTGCAACTCGTACTTCCTGGCCGGGGTCGTGAAGCTGCGCACGGCGAGCTGGCGCTCGGGCGAGGCCTTGCCCGACTTCCTGACCCACGCGATCTACGAGAACGGCCGGGTCATGCGCTGGCTACCGCGCCGGGCGCTGCACACGCGGCTCGCCTCGTGGGCGGTGATCGGCCTGGAGTGCACCTTTCCGCTCGCGTTGATCGATCGGAGGTTGTGCCTCGGCTACATCGCGATGGCGCTGACGTTTCACATCATCAATGTGTACGTGTTCGGGCTGAACCGGTTCGTGTGGGCGTGGGCCGCGACGTATCCGGCGCTCTGGTACTGCAGCGGTCGGCTGCTCGGATAGCGGTCCTACCCCTCGGCGGCTGCGAGTCCGAGGAGGTGAGCGAGAACCCCTTCCCGGACGACGGGTCGAACCCCTTCCCGATGGACGGAGGGATCGACGCGACGCCCCCACCCGACGCGTTCGGCAACCCGTTCGACGACGCCGCGCCCGATGACGCGGTCGTGGAAGCGGACGACGCAGCCCCGCAGGGTTGAGGCGCGAAGACGCCTCGTCCGCCTCGTCCGGACGCTCCGGACGCACGTCCGCGGCCCGGCCGGCCCCGGAGGGGTCTGACGGCGAGCCAGCGCAGGGGAGGTCAAACGTTCCCGGATTCCGGCCGAGGCCGGAAGGTGGACGAGCCAGTTTGGGGGACTGCAGACCGGAGAGCGACGGCGAGAAGGCGATGTGCGCAGGCTACTTGCGGCGCTTCGGCACGGCCTTCTTGCGCTTGCGGGCGCTGGCGTGACGCGCGCGCAGGCTCTTCAGCTTGTTCTTGCGCAGGCGCGTGGCCGAGGCCAGCACCTTGGTGCGTGCGGAGCGGTTCTTGACGGACTTCTTGGTACGAGCCATTTCGATTACCTCAAGATGAACGGGTAGTTGATGATCATGCTTCCCGCCTTGAAGGGCGGGAACTCGGTGTTCTTCACGGCGGTGGTGATGCATGCACCGCTCGGGGTGTCCTTGAACGCGCCGCGCAACTCGACCTTGCGCACCTTGCCGTCACCACCGATGTCGATGGTGAGGTCGGCCTTGCCGGGCACGCCGTACTGCTGGAAGCAGCCCTGCACGTCGACCTGCGCCTTGGCCATGGACTTCTTGACCTGGTAGGCGGACAGCTTCTCGGGACGGTCGTCCTCGGGCTCGGCGGGCTTGACCACCGGCTTGACCGGCTTGGCCTCGCCCTCGCCCTCGATGTCGGTGCCCGAGGCCTGGCCACCCCTGCAGGCGGCGCGGTCGGCCTTCTCGTTCTC
>JBKJOI010000084.1:0-3005 GCA_046595695.1 Haliangiales bacterium
GCGCCTGGCGGCGAGCATGCCGCGCGGTACGCCGCTGGTGTTTCTCGGTGGTCCAGAGCGCACGCCCTTCCGGCGCCAGGCGGAATCGATTGCGGGCGCGACGTGGGTGGACCGGCCGGTCACCGGTGACGAATTGCTCGCGGCGATCGGTAGGGCGGCGACGCGCGCCTACCGCGGGTTGCGTGTGATAGTGGTCGGAGCCGACGGTGAGACGCAGGCTTCGCTCGCGGGTGCGCTCGCGCCGCTCGGCATCGCGGTCGATGCCGCGACCGATCTCGATGCGCTGACGCGCCTGCCAACCAGCGAGCTACCCCAGCTCTTGCTGGTCCGCGCGGCCTCGGTCGCGAGCGGGCGTGACCGGCTGGCGGCGTCCACGAAGCTGGCGCCCGCGCTGCGCGAGCTCCCGGTTTTCTACCTCACCGAGGACGCGGTGGGCGACCAGGCCCTCGCCTGGCCGGTCGCACCGGCTCGAGCCGCCGCGCAGATACCACTCGCGCTGAAGGAAACCTTCCTGGCCCGTGCCTGGTCGTTCTGCGTGCGCTCGTGGGTCGTGCGCGATGCGCTCACCGGGCTGACGACGCGCGACGTCCTCGCCGACCATATCGCGACGCTGCTCACCTCGCTGGCTGGCGAGGAGCCCTCGGACGTCGACCGCAGGCCAGGTCTCTTGCTCCTCGAAGTCGAGGGCCTGGTCGGCATTCGCCGCTTCGCCGGCGAGCTCACCGCCAACCGCGCCCTCAAGGAGGTCGGCACTCTCCTGGACACCTCGCTCGGCTGGGGCGACTTCGTGGCGCGCTGGAGCGATCGGCAGTTCCTGCTCATCGTCGCCGATGCGCGCGGGGCCGTGCTCGATGATCGCCTCGCCGCTCTGCGTGCGGAGCTCGCGAAACGCCCGCTTTACGGCCCGAAGGGATTCGAGCTCGAAGTGACCTTGACGGCCGCCGCGACCGGGCTCTCCCCGCGCGACACCGCGGCGACCGCGATCGCACGCGTCGTCGCCACGCTGGCGGGCGCGACGACGAACGGCAGGCTGGAAGTGGCGGCGTAGCGCCGTGGGGTCTCGTGCGAGGTCCCCCGTCTAGGTCGATTCTTTCGCTGGGCGACGGACGGCCTTGGCCAGCCAGCCGCCCTTCTGGCGCGCGTAGAGGTTGCGCATCTCGACGACGGCCTGGCCATGCGAAATGCGCTGGGCCACGAGATCGTCCATGACCTGGCGGCTGTGGCGGTAGCGCTTGATGCTGTCCAGATAGTCGAGCCAGCCTTCGACCCAGTCGAGCGCGCGGGTCAAGCGGTCCTTGGTGGCCGAGGCGCTCAGCGCCTGG
The DNA here is from genome assembly GCA_046595695.1 of Haliangiales bacterium. Classification (GTDB taxonomy): domain Bacteria; phylum Myxococcota_A; class Polyangia; order Haliangiales; family SHYZ01; genus JBKJOI01. The sequence continues at coordinate 1,323 of JBKJOI010000084.1, forward strand.
CGGCGGCGCGCGTAGATCTCCTCGATCCTGCGCTGACAGCGTTCGATGAGCACACGCTCTTCGGGGTGGCTGGCACGATCGGCATGGAGAGGCAAGATCGCGCGGGCGAAGCCGGCGTCGAGCAAACCGTGGTCGCCGAAGGCCTCGAGCTCGCGGAGGGCGACGAGACGTGTCTCGAGGCGTGGACTCGCGAGCGCGCGGAGCCCCGTCACCACCTTGTCGAGCGCGACCCATCGGTAGACAAAATCCAGGCCGGTGCCCTTGATATTCTGGATGCCCATGACGATCACTTCGGTGCCCGGCGGCACGGAGCGCGCGCAACGATCGATGATCTGATCGCCGGTCTCCCCCGGGTCGGCCACCACGATCAGTTGCTCCTCGAAGAGGGCGCGGTAGGCGCCCCGCAGCGCCTCGTGGTAGCCGCCAATGTCGGGCGACGCTGACGCGAGCTCAGCCTCGAGGCGCTTCTCGAGGCGCGCGTGCACGACGATGCGCGCGAGCTGGTAGATAAAGTGCTCGATGAAGTCGGCGCGTGTGGGTGGCTCGAGCACCTCGGGTGCCTCGGCACCACCAGGGGGAACGCCGTCGGGCGACGCCACCACCGCTTGCTCCAGGCATGCGGTCAGGCGCGCGTCGCGCACGAGCTCCTCGCGCACGCTGGCGACCGAGAACGCCGCGTCGGTGGCGGACGACAGCAAGTCCCCGAGGTGCGCGATCAGCCCCGGCATGTGCCGGCCGTCGAGGACGAGGCCGCAGGCGTGTGCGTACATCTCGAGGCGCGCGCCCACATTCGGCAGGTCGGGCGGCGGCACCCGTAGCCACGCCATGTGCTGGCGCAACCGGATGAAGGGCATCGCGCGCGCCTGCTCGTCGCCCTTCAAATCCTCGGCGGCGATCACCTCGAGCCCTGCCAGTTGCTCAGCGAGCGCGGCATCGGTGTAGCCACGCAGACCCGAGACGTTGGTGCCGATCAGCACGTGCCGGTCGGCGGCCGCGTCCTGCACCAGGATGCGCGCGAACACCTCGCTACGCGAGATCCGGTCGGCGCGGTTGTTCACCACCGTGATCACGACGCGCTGCGGCTCGCCGACCACGTCGAGCTTGTCGCAGCCCATCCGCCGCCAGTTGTTGATGAAGCCGGTGCGTTCGTTGGCCGACATGCCATTCATGAAGGTCAAGACCCGCCCGCGCACGCGCACGCGTGGATATACCTTGAGCACCCCCAGATCGGGCACGACGTGCTCGGCCATCATCGCCATCGCCAGCCAGCGATCGAGGCCGAGCTCCTCCGCGAGTCGCGACACCAGCGCAATGTTGCGCGGGTGCTCGCGGTAGGGAAACAGGTCCAGCACGTCGTCAGGGATGAGATCGCCGTCGCGCGCCGGCACCTCCAGAAGGCGTGTGGCGCGGGCGCGGCAGACGTCGCGAAATAGCGGCGGGTAGTTGACCTCACTGGTCACGAGCGTCGAATTTCGCGGCACGAACTGGCAGATCACCTGGGCCACGTCGATGCCGGCGGGTCCCTGGATGTCCTCGTGATCCGGGAAGGCGTTGGTCAAGGTCACGATGTCGTCGCGCACCCAGTCGTGCTCGAGCAGCTCAACCCCAAGTATGTCGAACTGCTCGAGCACGACTGGGTGCGCGACGACATCGTGACCTTGACCAACGCCTTCCCGGATCACG
>JBKJOI010000210.1:0-11971 GCA_046595695.1 Haliangiales bacterium
ACGCCGACACCGGGTCGCACTCGCGCGCCTTGAGGTAGGCCGCGGCCACGCTGCCCGCGTCGACGGCAACGCCGCACGGGTTGTTGTGCTTGACGACCACGGCGGCCGGCAGCGAAAACTCGCGCACACAGCCGAGCGCGGCGTCGAGATCGAGCAGGTTATTGTAGGAGAGTTCCTTGCCCTGGAGCACCTCGGCGCGCGCCAGGCTGCCCGGCTCGGGATCGCGATCGACGTAGAACGCCGCGCGCTGGTGCGGGTTCTCGCCGTAGCGCAGCGAGCGCTCGAGCTTCCACTGCACCGTCTGGACCTCGGGGAACGCGGCGCGCTCCTTGGCGTCCTCCTCGGGCAGCGAGGTCAGGTACGCGGCGATCGCACCGTCGTAGGCGGCGGTGTGCGAAAACGCCTTGCGGGCCAGGCGGAAGCGCGTCGGGCGCGCGACCTCGCCGCCGCTCGCGTCGAGCTCGGCGGCAACCTGCGCGTAGTCGGCGGGATCGCAGACGACCGTGACGCGCTCGTAGTTCTTGGCCGACGAGCGCAGCATGGACGGGCCGCCGATATCGATGTTCTCGATGGCGTCGGCCAGCTCGACGCCCGGCTTGGCGATGGTCTCGCGGAACGGGTACAGGTTGACGACCACCAGATCGATGGGCTCGATCCCGTGCTCCGCCATCTGCCGCTCGTGGTCGGGGATGGGACGGCCGAGCAGGCCGCCGTGGATGCGCGGGTGCAGCGTCTTCACGCGCCCATCGAGGATCTCCGGCGCACCCGTGTGCGCGGCGATCGCCTTGTTGGCGATACCCGCGTCGGTCAGGGCCTTCGCCGTGCCTCCGGTGGAGAGGATCTCGACCCCGTGCTTGATGAGGACGCGCGCGAAATCGAGCAGTCCCTGCTTGTCCGAGACTGAAACGATGGCCCGCCGGATCTTCGGCATGGCTTCGTTTACCAATCTCGACGCAGCGCGTCCAGCGGGATTCCGCGTCGACGCGCCGGCGGGGGCCGCGGAAAGGCTAGTCCGGTCACGCCGCGGAAGGCTGCGCTCACGGACAAGTCGGGTCCCAGGCCTTCGGCCCACCCGACCTAGAAGTTCGAGGGCAGCTTGATGCGGAGGTCGAAATCGCCGTCGCCGTGGGGCGAGAGCATCTTGAGCTTGATGAGGCCACGGACCTCGACCTGGCGGATGCGCTCACGCGTCAGGTTCATGATCTCGCCCACTTCCTCGAGCGTGATGCCGCTCTTGTCGGCCACGTCGAGCGAGCAGGTGTCCTTCATCTCCCAGACCTCGAGGTCGGGGAAGTTGAGCTTGATCGAGCCCGTCTCCGGATTGACGTCCAGGTACAGGTGGTGCTTGCAGCTCACGAACGGGCAAGGCCGCGGCATCGCCATGCAATCGGCGCGCGACGCCGGCCGATCGACGTCCTCGGGCATGGGATAGAGCAGCGCGCCCACGCGCAGCTCCTCCTTGGTGAGGCGCTTGAGCGCGATCGTCTTCGATCGCATGCGCGTGCGCCGGCCGCGGCGACGAACCTTCCGGCTGGTTGCCGGCAGCGCGTCGCCGTCGATCGGGGCGGGCGCGTCGTCAGCGCGCGCCGGCGCCTCGTCGAGCTCCGACATCTCCTTCACGAAAAGCTCGTCGTGCTCCATGTGGCCTGTCCTCCCTCGTGTCCTGCGCGACGCCGCCCGTGCAGACGCCGCAAGTCCTCTGCGCACTCGCCATTTCGCGAGCGCGAATCTCCCCGCTGGTCGACGCGAACCCCCTCGCGCCGCCCTGCCACTGCCCCACCGCCGCCCTTGCGGCGCCTACCACCGCACCCGCTACAGCAGGTCCTCGGCGCCCCCCGGCGTGCCCTTGCCCGCTTGCGACTGCTTGTGCGGGTCGGACACGCGGCGCTCGATGCCCTCGATACGCTTCATCAGCTCCTCGGCGCGCACGCGCGCCTCGGCGACTTCCTTCTTCAGACTCTTGCGCTGCTCGGCGTCGAAGTGCGGCGCCAGCGCGTCCTGCTCGAAGCCCCCGAGGACCACATCCAGCCCGCGCTCGAGCGACTCGATCTCGTCGCGGTAGCGCAGGAACTGCTTCTGGATGTCCTCGATCGTGTAGTTCTCGGCCTGCAGCCGCTTGATCGCGTTGATGCGACGCACGGTGGTCGGCGGGTACATCCCCAGCGAGCCCTGGTGCTTGCCCTTGCGCCCGACGCGCCGGCTGCGCGGCAGCAGGTTCTGCTGCACGTACTTGCGGAAGGTCGCCTCCGAGAAGCGGATGCCGCGCTCGGTGAAGACGTGGACCACTTGAACGGCGGTGATGCCGTCCGGGTGATCCTTCTCGATCTGTCGTAAGTCGCGGTCGGAGAGCAGGCTGCCGTCGCCCTCTTCCGCCGATCCGCCGCCGGATCCGCTCCCGCCACCACCCGGCCCCGAGGAGCTACGCGCGAACGCAAACGCCGACGGCGACTCCCACCCAACGCTCCCGAAGACTTTCGTCTCGCCGTCTGCTGCCGCCCGATCTCGGTAAGTCACGTGTTCTCTCTCACCTGTCTATCGCTTCGGGGTGCATCTGAATGTATTCTACTGAATGGAGACGGTCAATCGTAAAAACACAAGGATTCCGCACTTTATGCCTGCAACTGCGTTCAGTATGCGGGCGCGAATGGCAACGGCTGCGAACGCTGGATACAGCCGCAAGATCGTGCCGCGATCGCGCGCGCCTCACCGTCGGGATGACGTGATCGCGCGCGCCGTCCGCGTGACGCGCTCGGCGCACCACGATCGGCGCTTCGTGATCCGCGCGGCGCCGTTCGACCGACCCGGCAATTCGACACGCGACCGGTCCATCGGCTACGCTCCGGCAGTCGAATGGCCCCGCGTCCGAAGCCCGTTGCCCTCGTCGCTGCTCGCGCTCTCGCGGCGCTGGTAATCACGTGCGCGCTCGCCGTGGCCGTGCGCGCCGAGGTCGATCGCAACATCTACCGCTCGACCACCGTCGGCGTCGAGATCGTCTTCCCGCCCGACTGGGCGGTGTCGGAGCAGCGCTCGTACCCGTATTTACTGGCCACCGCGATCGATCGTGTCCTGGGCGGCCGCATGACGCTCTCGCAGGAGCGCCTGCGCGAGGGTGAGAAGCTCCGCGACGCGGTCGAGCGCAACCGCACCACGCTCAAGAAGCTCGGCTTCAAGCTGCAGGCGCAGGGCATCACCACCCACCCGACCGGCGCGCTGGTGTTCGAGGCGACCACGCCCGACGGCCGCAGCGTGGTGCGTCAGGCCTACCGGACCTTCGAGGACAGCGACGCGATCTTCGTGGTCACGCTCGCGGCGCCGGTCGCGAGCATGCAGCGTTACCGCCGCGCCTTCGACGACAGCCTGCGCGGCATGTCGCGCACGCGCGTCATCGCGCCGCGGACGCCGGCGCCCGCCACGCGCACGCCCACGCCTCCCGCGATCGGCATCGACGACGACGACGCGCCCGAGGACGACGCCGACGACGCGCCCGTCCCCGCACCGACGCCCTCGGGAGACCCGCGCGAATGACCACCGCCGCGTCGCCGCCCGCCGCCTTCCCGGCCGCGTTCTCCTCGATCGACGACGTCGCGACGCGCCTTGGCGCCCAGGGCTACGTCGCCGACCGCGCGCTCTGCACATCCATCTTCCTGGCCGATCGCCTGGGCAAGCCGATCCTCGCCGAGGGTCCCGCGGGCGTCGGCAAGACCGAGCTGGCCAAGGCGCTCGCGGCCGCCTCCGGCCTCGAGCTGGTGCGGCTGCAGTGCTACGAGGGCCTGGACGAAGCCAAGACGCTCTACGAGTGGGAGTACCCCAAGCAGCTGCTCTACACGCAGATCCTGCGCGACAAGATCTCCGAGCGGCTGGCGGCCACGAAGACGCTGCACGAGGCGGTCGACGCCATCGCCGCCGAGGAGGACGCGTTCTTCTCCGAGCGCTTCCTCTTGCAGCGGCCGCTCCTGCGCGCGATCCGCTCGCCCGCGCGCACGGTGTTGCTCATCGACGAGGTCGACCGCGCCGAGCCGGAGCTCGAGGCGTTCTTCCTCGAGGTGCTGGCCGAGTTCCAGATCACCGTGCCCGAGCTGGGCACGCTGCGCGCGGCACACCGGCCGTTCGTGATCCTCACCTCGAACAACACACGCGAGCTCTCCGACGCGCTGCGCCGCCGCTGCCTGCACCTGTGGATGGACTACCCCGACGCGGCGCGCGAGGCCGCCATCTTGGCCGCGCGCGTGCCCGAGGCCTCCGCGGCGCTCGCCGCCGAGGTCGTCCGCGTCGTGCAGGGCATCCGCTCGCTCGACCTGAAGAAGCGGCCGAGCGTGGCCGAGACCATCGACTGGCTGCGCGCGCTTGTCGTGCTCAACATCGAGACGCTCGAGCCCCAGCTCGTGCGCGAGACGCTGAACGTGCTGCTCAAGTACGAGGGCGACGCGAGCGCGGCGATGCCGAAGGTCGAGGCCATCCTGGCCAAGAGTGCGAGCGCGGGCAGCTAGCTAGCGCGGGCAGACACCCGCCGCGATGTTAAATGCGCGTTTACCGGCAGGACCGCAACGATGTCGGATAGTTAGGGGGGTAGATCCTGTCCCCGCCCGCTACTTCGAGGCGAGCTCGGCCTTCTTCTGCTTGGCCTTCTTGGCCCAGCCCGAGTCGCGGTCGCGCACGGCGTACTGCTCGAACGCGCCGACCGCCTTGTCCTTCTGACCGGCGTCGGCCCAGACGACGCCCAGGTTGAACCACGGGTCGGCGAGCTTGCCGTCGAGCTTGCCGGCGTCCTCGAGCGCCGCGGTCGCCTTCTTGATGTCCTTGCCCATCGCGTAGGCGACGCCCAGGTTGTTCCAGGCGAGCGCGTTCCTGGGCGAGGTCTTGACCGCGCGCTCGAGCATCTTGGTCGCGTTCTTCACGTCGCCCAGGTCGAGCAGGAGCGCGCCGTAGTTTATGCGCGCGAGCGTGTAGCTCGGGTCGAGGCGCAGCGCGGTCTTGTACTCGGCGGCCGCCTCGCGCAGGAGCGCCTGGTTGATGCGCGGGTCGGGCTTGGGCGCGCCGCCCGACGAGTGCAGCTCGATGGCGCCGGCGCGCGAGTCGGGGTCGAGATCGGTCGAGCGCTTATACTTCTGATCGGTGCCCAAGCGCAGCAGCGCGAGCCGGTGCTTCGCGAGCCCCAGGTTCATGTGCGCGGCCGCGTTCTTCGGCAGCACCGCGAGGAAGATCTCGTAGCTGCGCGCGGCGCCCGCGTAGTCGGCGTCCTTGAACTTCTTGTTGCCGCGCTCGAACTCGCGCACGCGCCCGCGCAGCTCGATGAGGAAGTCCTTGAGCCGCGCCGAGCGGTCCTCGAAGGTCGGGTGGTCGAGGCCGGCCGGGATCTCGCCGAAGACCTTCCTGAACTGCACGTGCAGATCGATCGCGTAGCGGGGGTTATAGCCCGCGCGGTACATGTAGAGCGCGCCGTACTGGTCGGCCTCGTACTCGGCCTGGCGCGTCATGCCGGTCATCACCGTCGAGAGCGCGCGCTGCTTGTCGCCGTCCGAGGCCTTCGGGTCGTTGATGACCGTTTGCACGTACTTCCAGCGCTCGGGCGTGTGTCGGAGCGCCGCGTGCGCGAGCTCGTGGCCGATCACGGCGGCGTAGTACTCCTCCTTGTCGCCCATGCGCGTGCGTACGGCGTCGACCAGGCCGCGGGTGATGAAGATGCGTCCGCCCGGCGCCGCGAACGCGTTCACCTCGGGCGAGGCGACGACGAACAGGTGGTACTGGATATCGCCGCGGTCGGTCGCGACCACGAGGCGCTGGAAGATGCGGTCCATGCGCGCGGCCAGGCGGTCGTCCTCGACGCGGCCGCCCAGGTACTCGATCACCATGTCCTCGAACTTCTGGCCGATCGCGGTCTCCGAGGCCGGGTCGATGACCTGGCCCTCCTGGAACACGCCGCTGTCGGCGCCGCGGCCGCCGACCATGGACCACTTGGTCGCGGCCCACTTGCCGGTCTCGCTGCTCTCGTCGATGCGGACCGCCTGCTCCCAGGCGTCGAGCGCCTCCTGGGTCTGCCCCTTCTCGGCGTAGATGAGGCCCAGGTAGTACCAGGCCTCCTGGTAGCGGCGGTCGATGCCGATGGCCTTCTGCGCGTGCTTCTCGGCGGCGACGAGGTCGCCGTCGGCGTGCAGCTCCATGCCCAGGTGGAGCTGCGCTTCCTTCAGGCCCGGCGCCTGGTTCCACTGCTTCATCGCGTCGGCGCGGCGGTTGATCTCGGGCGTCACGTACGCCATGCCGAGGACGTAGTGGGCCTCCTCGATCTCGGGGTGCGCCACGGTGACCTGCTCGAGCTTGCTGACCGCGCCGAAGTAGTCGCCGTTGGCGTACGCGGTCCGACCCTCCAGGTAGGCGCGCCCGCTCGGCCCGTACTTGACGGTGAAGAGCTCCTCCTGCGACGAGGAGCGGAACGCCGAGTCGTCCCCGGCGTCCTTGAGCGCGCGCTCGTACTCGGCGAGCGCGCGCGTCTTGGCGGCCGCGTCGCCCTCCTCGCCGAGGGCGGTGTACACGCGAGCGAGCTCGCGGCGGGTGCGGTAGTCGCCCGGGACCTTGGCCAGGTAGGCGTCGAACGCGGCGGCCGCGGGCTTCCACTCGCGGCGCTTGGCCAGCACGGCGCCGAGGATCTGGTGCGCCTCGGCCGGTGCGTCGCCGCGCGCGGTCAGCTCCTCGAGCAGGCGGACGGCCTCGCCGTCGTTGCCGGCGCGGCTCTCCATGAAGGCGAGGCGCACGGTCGCCTGCGCGTTGCCGGGGTCGGCTAAGATGGCGTCCTTGTAGAGCTGGCGGGCGGCGGCATCGTCGCCCATGAGCACCTGGGTGTCGCCATCCTTGACCAGCTGCTCGGCCTTCGCGGTGCTCTGGGCGTCGGCGTGGGCCCGCGGCGCCATGGGCGCAGCGGCGAGCGAGACGAAGGCGGCGAGAACGAGCGCCTGGAGCGGCCTGCGTGGGGTCATCGAGTCCTCCGGACGGACGATTGTAGACGAAGACATACGACGGCCCGCGCCATTCCTCGCCGAGGCTCGCCTCGCGGCACAGAGGCCTACACGCGCACCGCCGGGCGCGCGAATCAGAGGTGGGCGACGAAGCTGGCGGCGATCATCCGGCAGAACGGGCGGACGACCTGCTCGCGGACCGCCTCGGGCAGCGTGGCGACCAGCTTGCGTGCGGTCAGATACTTGTAGGTCTTCTTGAACCAGCGCAGCGGGCCGCGGTCGCGACAGCCGAGGGCGCGGTCGGAGACCGGACAGAAGATGCGCAGGTGCAGGTGGTCGTCGTGGGGCAGCGCGTCGACCGGCTGCTGCATGACCAGCCGGGCGCGCTCGACCAGCTCCTTGGGCTCGCCGGCTCGCTCGGCGTGGTCGAGCAGCAGCTGCCGCAGCGGCGCCGAGATGAACAGGTGCTGCACGTCGACCACGGGGTCCTCGAGCAGCGCGCGCACCAGCAGCCAGTTGCGCGCGACGTCGAACTGCAGCCGCGGCGCCTTGCCGATGCGCAGCGTCCAGCCGTCCTCGCCGTAGCGGTACATGTTGCCGGGCGGACGCGCGGGCTGGCCCTGCTCGTCGAGCGCATAGAAGATGAGGTCGACGTCTCGGCCCGTCTGGTGCGAGCGGTGCCACTGCGACGCTCCCCCCTGCTGGGGCGACAGGTCACCGACGTAGAGCGTGCCCTCGGGTGACTCGGCGTGGATCCGCCGCGCCGCGCGCACCACGATGGCGACCAGCTCGTCGGTGCCCCAGTTGTTGCCGCGGTGCTGCCAGACCGGCGGGATCAGGTAGCCGTCGCCGACCCGGGGCAGACGCACGCCGTCGTGCAGGTGTCCGCCGTTGCAGTAGCCGCGCGCCAGGCTGGTGCCATCGGTGACCGTGCCGAGCGAGGCACAGGCGGTCGTGGCGAGGGCGGCGAGCATCGCGAGGAGGATGGTTCGGCGGAAAGGCACTACGACTTCAGTCTATGGGGACGCGAAGTTGGGAGCAAGAAAGGCGGCAGCCGGCCGCGGGAGTCGAGCACCGGCGGAGGGCGTGCCGGGGCCGAAAATGGCAGCGCGGACCCCGGGTTCCGGGATCCGCGCTCTGGAAACTCGCGTGAGGAGTCAGGGACTCCCGCTGGCTAGCTACTTGCTCTCCTCGAACTCCGCGTCGATGACGTCCTTGGCCGCGCGGGTCGAGTCGCTGCCGGGAGGCCCGGCACCGGCGCCGCCTTCGCCCTGGCTGGCCGCGCCGCGGTACATGGCTTCGGCCATCTTGTGGGCCGCCGCCTGCAGCGTGTCGAGCGGCTCCTTGAAGACCGTCGCGTCGGGCGCTTCCTTGTTGCGCTCGAGCACGTCCTTGGCGGTCTTGAGCGCCTCTTCCACCGCGACCCGCTCGGTCTCGGGGATCTTGTCGCGATTCTCGTCGACCAGCTTCTGCGTGTTGTAGGTCAGGCTGTCGAGGCTGTTGCGGGCCTCGATGGCCTCGCGGCGCGCCTTGTCCTCGGCCTCGTTGGCCTGGGCCTGGTCGACCATCTTCTTGATCTCCGCCTCGGACAGACCCGAGGACGCGGTGATCGTGATGGTCTGCTGCTTGCCCGTGGCCTTGTCACGCGCGCTCACGTTGACGATGCCGTTGGCGTCGATGTCGAAGGTGACCTCGATCTGCGGCACGCCGCGCGGCGCGGCCGGGATCCCGTCCAGGTGGAACTTGCCGAGCGTGCGGTTGTCGCGCGACATGGGCCGCTCACCCTGCATCACGTGGACTTCCACCGAGCTCTGGTTGTCCGCCGCGGTCGAGAACGTCTCCGACTTGCGGGTCGGGATCGTGGTGTTGCGCGGGATGAGCACCGTGTTCACGCCACCCAGCGTCTCGATGCCCAGCGACAGCGGCGTGACGTCGAGGAGGAGGATGTCCTTGACCTCGCCCGAGAGCACGCCCGCCTGCACCGCGGCTCCCAGCGCCACGACCTCGTCGGGGTTGACGCCCTTGTGCGGCTCGCGCCCGAAGAACTCCTTCACGCTCTTCTGGACGAGCGGGATGCGCGTCGAGCCACCGACCAGCACGACCTCGTCGATGTCGGCGGGCTTCTTGCCGGCGTCGGCGAGCGCCTTCTTGCACGGCTCGATGGTCCGCTCGATGGACGGGCCCATGAGCTGCTCGAGCTTGGAGCGCGAGAGCTTCACCTGCATGTGCTTCGGGCCGCTCGCGTCCGCCGTGAGGAACGGCAGGTTGATCTCGGTCTCCGAGACCGACGAGAGCTCGATCTTGGCCTTCTCCGAGGCTTCCTTGAGCCGCTGGAGGACCATCTTGTCCTTGGAGATGTCGAGGCCGGTGTCCTTCTTGAACTCGGCAATCAGCCAGTCCATGACCAGGATGTCGATGTCGTCGCCGCCCAGGTGGGTGTCGCCGTTGGTCGACACGACCTCGACGACCTTGTCGCCGACCTCGAGCACCGACACGTCGAAGGTGCCGCCGCCGAAGTCGTAGACGGAGATGAGGTGATCCTTGCCCTTGTCGAGGCCGTAGGCGAGCGCGGCCGCGGTGGGCTCGTTGACGATGCGCTTCACGTCGAGGCCGGCGATCTTGCCGGCGTCCTTCGTGGCCTGACGCTGTGCGTCGTTGAAGTACGCGGGCACGGTGATGACCGCGTCGGTCACCTTCTCGCCCAGGTACTCCTCGGCGGCGCGCTTGAGCTTCATGAGGATTCGCGCGGCGATCTCGGGCGGCGAGTACTTCTTGCCGCGGATCTCGATCATGGCGTCGCCGTTGGGCCCACGGACGACCTTGTAGGGCACTCGCTTCGCTTCTTGCTCGACCTCTTCGTAGCGGCGTCCCATGAACCGCTTCACCGAATACACGGTGTTCTCGGGGTTGGTGATGGCTTGACGACGCGCGATCTGGCCGACAAGAACCTCGCCCTTATCGTCGAAAGCGACCACAGACGGCGTGAGACGCCCGCCTTCTTCGTTGGTGATGACCTTGGGTTCCTTGCCCTCCATGATGGCAACTACGGAGTTGGTCGTACCCAGGTCGATTCCGATGATCTTTCCCATGGTTGGAAGCTCTCCTTACGAGGGGCGAAGCTAATCACAAGTGGCTGACTTCGCAAGTGGGCGCGTACAATCCACGGCCGAGATCGGGGGTTTCCATGACGCGACGGTGGGCACTGTACGGGGCATTGGCCCTTGCTGCGCTGGCAGCTGGTTTGTTCAGTAAGTCCGTTGGAGCGCACACACCAGCCCCGGGGAGCGCACGCGCGGCACCTGGAAACCGGCCCCCCGAGCTCGAGCCCCCGCCCTACGGCCGCGTGCCGCCGGGCAAGGAAATCGTCTTCGGCCTGAACGTGATCGACCAGGACGGGGACACCGTCGCGGTCGAGCTGGTCGAGAAGCCAGCCAGCGCGAGCTACGACCCGATCTCGCTGACCGTGCGCTGGAAGCCGTCGGCGAAGGACGTCCCGGCCGGGCGCTTCCGCGTGAAGATCACCGAGACCCAGCGAGACGGCGGCGCTCGCCGCGCCTTCAGCCACGCGTTCGCGATCGCGGTCGAGCCCGGCGCGAAGCCGTCGTCCTTGGCGCCGCCGCTCGGCGACGCCGTCGAGCTCCTGCTCACCATCCACGATCCGGAGCGCCTCGCCCAGGTCAACAAGGACTGGCCGCTCACGCGCATGCTCGAGGTCGTGCGCCGGGTCGAGCTCGCCAAGCTGCCCGAGGCCGAGCGCACCAAGGTCATCGCGCCCGACGGCAAGGAGCTGTACGCCGACACGCTGGCGATGATCGCGCTGCGCAGCGGCCATCCGCGCGCCAACCCCAAGGCCAAGGAGTTCGACAAGAAGGGCTTCGGCGACCCGGCGGCGTGGAAGATCACCGCGGTGCGCCCGCGCCTCGACAAGAACGCGCAGGAGCTGCGCATCGTCTACGAGAACGTGCGCGTGCCCGAGCCGGTGTACCTCATGTTCCGCTTCCGCCTGGTGCGCGATCTGCCGCCCGGCGAGCTGCCGCCCGAGGCGCTCGACTGGAACAACAAGGAGTTCACCCGGCTGAGCTACGAGGCCTTCTTCAAGGGCACCGAGCTGAACCCCGCGTTCGTGAAGGACAAGAAGGCGCACGCCAAGGCAGTCGGCGGCTTCGTGGCCGCGGTGCTGGACTACAAGAGCGACAAGTTCCCGCAGATGGGCACCGAGTTCATGGCCCTGCCGCACGAGGCACGCCTGGGCGGCGGCTCGGCGCGCAACGCCGACGGCAGCTACGCCAGCGGCGACGGCTGGTACTGGGCGGTCTTCAAGGCCAAGTGGACCCCGGCCGCCGAGGGCAAGCCGTCGCGGCTCACGGTGGTGAGCGTGCCGATCCCGGGCTTCACGACCGAGGTGCGTGCGAGCGCCGACAAGAGCAAGTGGCAGACCGTGTGCGCGGCGGCCTTCGATCCTGACGACAAGTCGCACAAGCCCGGCTGGGAGGCGCTGTGCCGCAAGAAGCTGGGCTTCACCGATCTGCCCGCCACCGACGCAGCCGGCAAGGTCGTCTCGGGCGCGATCGACGCGGCCAACCTGTACCTCGATTACAAGTACAAGGACATGGTCGCGACCATCGACCTGCGCGACCCGCGCCGCGATCTCTTCGAGGAGAACGGCATGACCTGCAGCCAGTGCCACGTGCGCGACTTCGCGAACGGCGACCTGCGCGATGCCGGGCTGCGCGATCCCAAGGCCGGGCGGCTGCCGAAGGCCTCGCCCGCGATGGCGACGACGTTCTTCAACCTGGTGCCCGAGGAGACCTGGCGGCCGTTCATGGTCGAGTTCCAGCAGCTGCAGGAGTGCCTGGCCAAGGACGCCTTCCGGCGCTACCAGGGCGTCGAGACGACACTGACCTGCCCACTCGTCGCCGAGTAGCCGGCGTGCCGCGAGCAGCGTGACGCAGGCGGGGGGCAAGCCGGGGCCGGCGCGCGCGGCGACGATGCTGCCCGTGGTCGGCGCGGGCGGCGGCGCGGGC
>JBKJOI010000450.1:0-10625 GCA_046595695.1 Haliangiales bacterium
GTTCACTGCCGGCGCCGGCACAACCGCGCTGCCGAGGTTGCCGTTCGCCTTGGCCGGCCGTTCGCCGCCGGCGCCGCGGCGCCGCTTGTGGCATGCGGCCAGCGTGACCCGCAGACACTCGTGCAGTACGGCCTCGACGCTGCCGCCAGGCAGCTTGTGGCTCAGCGCCGCGCGCACCGCCTCGAGGTCGCGCACGAACGCCTCCGACACGGTCGCCTTCAAGAGGTGCTGCGTGGCCGACAGCGGGACGACGCGTGCCTGCAGCGGCGCGGCCGCCGGTGAGCAGGCCGCAGTCTCGGGCGCGGTGGCGGCAGCCGACGCGGACTCGGCGGCCGCGCGGACCGGCAGCCGACGCACCGAGTCCGGCACCGCGGGGCGAGGCCGGAGCGCCGCGACGAGCCGCTTCACCTCGTCCTCGCTGCGCCCCGCCGCGCGCGCCAGGACTTCATCGAGACGATGCTCATCGAGCACGTCGCGCAGCTCGACGAGCGTGGTCAAGCTCAGCCGGCCATCACCGAGGTACTCCGCCACGACCGGGAAGCGCGCGACCAGCCGCGCGGCGGTCGCCCGCCTGTACGTCGCGCTGCTCGAGTACCCGAGATGCTGACTCAGAAAGACGAACAGGCTCGAGAAGCCCAGCTCGGCGTACAGCCGCCGCCGGTCCACCTCGCCGAGGTACACGAGGAACTCGACGAGCAGCCTTCGCTCCTCGCCGCGCAGCTCGTACAGCCGCGAGGTCAGCTCGGACGACGGAACCGTGGCCAGCGTGTTCGTGCGCATGCTCTTTTGTAACCGACGATTTTCGCACCCCACCAGACGCACCACCGCGCCCACCACGCCGCTTTCTCGACGCCCTCGCGAGGCGACCCTCGCGCCGTCCCTTCCGCGCCTTCTCGCCACAGCCTGCCCCGCCAGCAGGCCCAACCACACGCCCACCTGTAGCAGCGCCGAAAACCACGCTGAGGCCCGTCAAGAGAGAATCACGTTCCTCCCGAGAAAATCGACCGACGTCCGCGACCCTCGCGTCGTCCCTGCCGTCTACTGCCGCCCCGGCAGTACCCACTCCGACTGTCGCCCCGGCAGCACGCACCCCACCGCGCCAGCGCGCGCGGCCACGCCGACTTCCGACTCATGGGTGCGTGTCCCACGCGCACCATCGGCTTCGGCTCCGCTCGCGCGCAACGAAGGCACCACCGCCAACGTGCCCCCACGCCGACGAAGGCACCACCCGCCCGCACGCCCCCGATGGCCTCTGCCGGCAGGCGTCCAACCGAAGCCAACCACCCGCGCTCCGCCACGCGCCGACCGCCGACGAAACGCCTCGCCACCAAGGAACGTCGAGCCGCGAAGCGGTCACCTTTACGGTGCCGAGGTGCCGGCCCGCCGCTATTGCTTCGACTGCCACAGCAGGAAGATGCCCACGGCGATCGCGATCATGAGCAGGGAGAACAGGACGATCTTGGTCACCGAGTAGGGCGCGTTGCCCGAGACCTTGCCGGTCTGGCCGTTGACCAGGAAGCGAAAGACCTTCTCGTGGTAGCGGAAGGCGGCGATCCACACCGGCAGCAGCACGTGCTTGAAGCGGCAGTCGGCGAAGTGGTTGTTCACGCTCAGGCCGCGCTGGGTGTCGCCGGGGACGTCGCCCGAGCAGCGGCGCTCCTGCACGGCGGCGATCTCGGCCTGCGCGCGCGTCCAGGCGTCGGGCAGCTCGATCGCGTAGCTCTCGGCGGAGAAGCCCTGCAGCACCTCGCGCGTGTAGGGACGCAGCTGGCCGGTCTCGAAGTTGGCCATCTTGCCGGCGAGCGCGTCGGGCAGGCCCTTGGAGGCGCACACCAGGTGGTCGTCGTGATGATCCTCGCGCCGCCCCGACGCCGGCTCCCAGCGCACGTGGCGCACCTGGCGCGTGCGCGTGACCGACTTGCCGTTCTCGGTCGTCGTGTACGACTCGGTCACGTAGTAGTAGTAGCCGGCGTCGGCGGTCCAGCGCGAGGTCACGTCGGCGTCGAAGGTCCAGTACGGCACGTAGACGCCGTGCAGCTCGGAGACGTCGGCCTTCTCCTTCAGGTTGTTGGGGCGAAACCACAGCTTGCCCAGCCAGGCGCGGAATGCGCCCATCGCCGCCTGGCGCTCGATCGCGAACGGCACCAGCGACTCGGGCAGGTAGTGGTCGGCGCGCGCGGTCTCGGTGAGCACGGCGGGCGAGTCGCAGAACTCGCACTTCTTGGCGGTCACGTTGTCGGGGAACTCGACGACGGCGCCGCACTCGCTGCAGCGCATCTGCTGCTGGCCGGCGCCCAGCCGCCCGGTCGCGTGGCCCTGCTGCATGGCGGCGAGCAGATCGTGCTCGACGATGCCGCCCTCGCCTTCGGGCGCCGCGACCAGCTGCGCGCACGACTCACACTTGAGCTTTCCAGCCACCGCGTCCCACGACAGCTGGCCGCGGCAGTTTGGGCAGGTCTTGGGGGCGGTCCGATCAGCGGGCAGCGTGAATTCGGCCACGTATCGATCGTATCAGACGCGGCGGGCGATCACGCGTTCCTGATGCCCGGCGATCACGCCTTGCGGATCATGAAGGTGTGGATCCCGCACTCCGCCTTGCCGCTGCCGGCCCAGCGGCCCGCGCGTTCGTCGTCGCCGGCGCCGACCGCGCGCGTGCACGGCCAGCAGCCGATCGACTTGTAGCCCTGGTCGAGCAGCGGGCTGTACGGCACGTCGTTGGCGAGCACGTACTTCCAGGTGTCGTTGCGCGTCCAGTTGGCGAGCGGGTTCACCTTCACGAGCGGCGTGCCGTCGGCGTGATCGTAGCGCTCGAGGATGGCGATGCCGGCGCGCGATGGGCCCTGGTCGCGCCGGAGCCCGGCGAACCAGGCGTCGAGGCCCTGCACCGCGCGCTGCGTGGGCTCGACCTTGCGCAGCGCGCAGCACTGGTCGGAGTCGCGCTCCCACAGCGCCACGCCGTGCACGCGCTCCTGATCTTCCTTGCTGACCTTGCCCTTGAAGCTGGTGATCGTGATGCCGTAGCGGTCGGTCAGCCGCTTCATCAGATCGTAGGTCTCGGGGAACAGGAAGTCGGTATCGACGGTGAACACCGGGATGCGCGGGTCGAGCTTGACCGCCATGTCGATGAGCGCGCAGCCCTCGACGCCGAACGCGGTCGAGATGCCGGCGCGCGGGCCATACTGGTCGAGCGCCCAGGCGACGATCTCCTGCGGCGGCTTGCCTTCCAGCGCGGCGCTTTGCTGCGCGAGCGCCTCGGCGTCGAACATCGGTCCTGGCAGGGGCCCGGTACGCGGCACGACTACAGATCCTCCGGCACGTGGCCCAAGCGCTTGAGCGCGCCCACGACCTTCTCGATGCTGTCCTCGAGCTTCTCGGTCGACGAGTCGATCGTGACGTCGGGGGCGAGCGGCGGCTCGTACGGATCGGACACGCCGGTGAAGTGCGGGATCTCGCCGGCGAGCGCCTTCTTGTAGAGGCCCTTCACGTCGCGCTCGGCGAGGACCTCGATCGGGCAGTGCACATGGACCTCGACGAAACCGGCGCCGTGAGCCTCGATCTTGCCGCGGACCTCGTCGCGCACGTCGCGGTACGGCGAGATCGCCGCGGTCACCGCGACGATGCCGTTCCTGGCCAGGAGCTCGGCGACGAAGCCGATGCGCCGGACGTTGATGTCGCGGTCCTCCTTCGAGAACGTGAGCCCCTTGGACAGGTGCGTGCGCACCTCGTCGCCATCGAGGACCTCGACCTTCAGGCCGCCACGGCGCAGACGCTCGGCCACCGGCGCCGACAGCGTGGACTTACCCGCGCCGGACAAGCCCGTGAACCACAACGCAAATCCGCGGCCAGCCATGTTGTTCATCGGAATGTTCATCAACTAAGGCAGGAATACGATGCCAGACAAGAAGTTTTCGCACGTTCCTTGGCTTGACGCCATGCGGCATGCCGCTAGGATGCTCGCCTATGTCCTCGTTTTTGCACGAGCGTAAGAAGTCTCATTCCGCGGGCGAGCTGCGCGCGGCTGACATCGGCAAGAAGGTCGTCCTGTGCGGGTGGGTGGGCAACCGCCGCGATCACGGCGGCGCCGTGTTCATCGACCTGCGCGATCGCGAGGGCGTGACCCAGGTGGTCTTCCGCGGCGACCTCGATCCGGCCGCGCACCAGCTCGCCGGCGAGCTGCGCGGCGAGTACTGCATCGGCCTCGAGGGCATCGTCTCCGACCGCGGCCAGAACAAGAATCCCAAGCTACCCACCGGCGACATCGAGATCGAGGCCACGCGCCTCGAGGTCTTCTCGCGCTCCGAGACGCCGCCCTTCCCCATCGAGGACGGCATCGACACCAACGAGGCGCTGCGGCTCAAGCACCGCTACCTGGACCTGCGCCGCCCCGAGCTGCAGAAGAACTTCCTCCTGCGCTCGAAGATCTACCAGGTCACGCGCAACGTGCTGTTCGGCGAGCGCTTCCTCGAGCTCGAGACGCCCATGCTGGTGAAGTACACGCCCGGCGGCGCGCGTAACTTCCTGGTGCCCTCGCGCATGAACGCGGGCTCGTTCTATGCGCTCGCCGAGTCGCCGCAGATCTTCAAGCAGCTGTTCATGGTCTCCGGCCTCGAGCGCTACTTCCAGATCGTGCGCTGCTTCCGCGACGAGGATCTGCGCCTCGACCGGCAGCCCGAGTTCACCCAGATCGACCTCGAGATGTCCTTCGTCACCGAGGAGGACGTCCAGGGCGTGATCGAGAAGCTCATGGCCGCGCTGTGGAAGGACGCGCTCGGGGTCGAGATCAAGACCCCGTTCCAGCGCATGTCCTACGACGAGGCCATGTCCAAGTACGGCTCGGACAAGCCCGACCTGCGCCTCGACCTGGTGCTCGCCGACGTCACCGAGGCCGCACGCGCCTCGGGCTTCCAGATCTTCGAGAAGGCGGTCGCCGCCGGCGGCATCGTCAAGGCGATGCGCGTGCCCGACGGCGAGAAGCTGTCGCGCTCGGTGCTCGACGCGCTGACCGAGTTCGCCAAGCCTTACGGCGCCAAGGGCGTCGCGTTCGCGCGCGTGCAGGAGGGTGGCACCTGGCAGGCGCCCTTCGCCAAGGCGTTCAAGGACGAGGCACGCAGCGCCGTCAACGGCCAGCTGGGCGCCAAGACCGGCGACGTGTTGCTGTTCGTCGCCGACAAGCCGCGCGTGGCCAACAACGCCATGGGCGCCATCCGGCTGCACATCGGCGAGAAGCTCGGGCTCACCCGCAAGGGCGAGTGGCGCTTCCTGTGGGTCGTCGACATGCCGCTCTTCGAGCAGAACGACGACGGCTCGTGGGCGGCGGCGCACCACCCGTTCACCTCGCCGCGCCTGGCCGACCTGCCGCAGCTCGAGAGCGATCCGGGCAGCTGCCGCGCGCGCGCCTACGACTGCGTGCTGAACGGCAACGAGATCGGCGGCGGCTCGATCCGGATCCACCAGCCGCAGGTGCAGGCGCAGCTCTTCAAGGCGCTCGGCCTGTCGGAGGAGGACGCCAACAAGAAGTTCGGCTTCCTGCTCGAGGCCTTCAAGTACGGCCCGCCGCCCCATGGCGGCATCGCCATGGGCCTCGACCGGCTCGCCATGCTCATGTGCGGCGCCGACTCGCTGCGCGACGTGATCGCCTTCCCCAAGACGCAGAAGGGCACCGATCTCATGACCGAGGCGCCCTCGCCGGTGTCGAAGCGCCAGCTCGACGAGCTGCACATCCAGCTCAAGCCCGAGGCGGTCCTGACCAAGCCGGATGCCGCGAAGTAACCATGTCGCACCCGCATCGGCCCGCGAACGAGCCCTACGATCTGGTCGTCTGCGGCGGCGGCATCACCGGCGCGGGCATCGCGCGCGACGCCGCCCACCGCGGGCTGCGCGTGGCGCTGGTCGAGAAGAAGGACTTCGGCTCGGGCACGAGCAGCAAGTCGTCCAAGCTGGTGCACGGCGGCCTGCGCTACCTCGAGCGCTACGAGTTCAAGCTGGTCTTCGAGGGCACCAACGAGCGCGCGCTGCAGATGCGCAAGGCCCCGCACCTGGTCCGCCCCATCCCGTTCCTCTTTCCCATTTTCAAGACCAACAAGCCCGGCCTCGCGGTCGTGGACATCGGCCTGTGGCTGTACGACGGCCTGGCCATGTTCAAGAACCAGCTGCACCGCACCTACCGGAACGGCAAGAAGGTGCTGGCCAGGGAGCCGGCGCTGCGCGGCGACGGTCTGGTCGGCGGCATCGAGTACGTCGACTGCCTCACCGACGACGCCCGCCTGACCCTCGAGAACGTCCTCGACGCGCGCACGCTGGGCGCCGAGACCTTCTCGTACACCCGCGTCATCGGGCTCGAGCGCGACGGCCGCGGGCGCGTCAGCGGCGTCCGCGTGAAGGACGAGTTCACCGGAGCCGAGCGCGTGCTGCCCACGCGCGTCGCGGTGATCGCGGGCGGGCCGTGGACCGACGAGATCCTGGCCACCGCCGGCGTCGAGTCGGGGCGGAAGCTCTTGCGGCCGACCAAGGGCGTGCACATCGTCGTCGACGCCGCCAAGGTGCCGGTCACCCGCGCGATCACCTTCACGACCCGCGACCACCGCGTCGCCTTTGCGATCCCGTGGGTCGAGCGCACCGTGATCGGCACCACCGACACCGACTTCACCGGCAGCCCCGACGACGTCGCCGCCGACGCCGCCGACATCAAGTACCTGTGCGACGCGGCCAACGTGCTGTTCCCGGCCGCGCACCTGGGGCCCGACGACGTCATCGCCACCTGGGCGGGCCTGCGGCCGCTCATCGCCCCCGACGAGGCGGCGCGCGCCTCGGACGTGTCGCGCGAGCACGAGGTCTTCGCGCGCGACGAGGGCATCGTCTTCATCGCCGGCGGCAAGCTCACCACCTACCGGCGCATGGCCAAGGAGACCGTCGACAAGGCGGTCGAGCTGCTAAACGATCGGGGCGACGCCACCTTCGAGGGCCGCACCATCAAGAAGTGCCGCACCAAGCACCGCTCGCTGCCGGGCGCGCAGGGGCTCGAGCCGCACAACCAGGCGGGCGTGCGCGCCATCGCCGAGCGGCTGGCCAGCTCGGCGGGCCTCGACGCGCGCATCGCCGAGCACCTCTCGCAGACCTACGGCATGCGCGCCGAGTCGGTGGTGCTGCGCGGCGTGCAGGACCCCAGGCTGCTCGAGCGCATCGATCCCGAGCTACCCTACATCTGGGCCGAGGTCGATCACGCGGTCGACGTCGATCTCGCGCGCACCGTCGACGACGTGATCATGCGCCGGATCCCGCTCGGCCTGCGCGCGCGCGGCCAGGGGCTGGCGGTCGCCCCGCGCGTGGCCGCCCGGCTGGCCACGCGGCTCGGCTGGGACCCCGCGGAGCAAGCGCGTCAGGTCGCCGCGTACACGCAGGTCGTCGAGTCGACGCGGCGTTTTCGTTAGCCCGGCCCCGGCGCTCAGCCGGCGACGGCCGGGGCCGCGAACGCGATCTAGCGGAACGTGTAGCCCTCCACGCCCTCCAGCGCGTAGCCCGCGGGCGCCGGCGTGCCGGCGCGCAGGAGCAGGTAGTCCCGGTTGGCCGCGCTGTAGTAGCGCAGCAGCGTGCCGTAGGCGCTGCCGTCGGTGGGCGCGCTCGAGTAGATGTAGCCGACCAGCTCCTTGTGCGCCCACGAGGACGGCAGCGCGACGGTGGTGGTGGTCCGGAAGTCGCCGGTCGCGGCGTGGACGTAGAGGTGGAGGGGCTGGGTGCCCTCAACCTGCTGGGTGAACACGGCGCCCAGCCAGGTCGGGCGCGCGACGTAGCCGTCGCTGGGTGACTGCGTGCCGCCGCGTTCGTCCCAGAAGCCCTGGCTGGTGGTCAGGTGCTCGGTGCGGGCGGGGCTGCCGCTGACCTTTTTCCAGGTCCACAGGCCGAGATCGTTGACCTGCGAGTCGTTGAAGGTCACGCCGCCGATGTCGGCCACGCGCGCCAGGAACTCGGCCGCGCTCGGGATGGGCGTTCCCGGCGGCTGGCCGATCTCGTCGCAATAGCGCCCGCCCGAATTGGCGAGACGTGGATCGGGCAGCTGCCCGCCGCACAGGCCCAGCGGCGCCAGCGCCTGCCAGCGGCGCTTGCTCAGGCACACGGCGCCCTGCTTGGGATCCTTCGACCAGCCCGCCTCGAACGAGAACTTCGGCTCCTCGCCGACGATCTCGCCGGGGATCACGAGGTCGTCGGGGATGAAGCCGCTGGCCCAGCCGAACTGGTCGTAGACCAGCACGGGAGTCTCGGGCAAGGTCGACGAGACGCCGCTACCGCAGTAGTCCGCGCGCGCCATGCGCGTGCACGCCTGCAGGAAGTCGCGGCCGGCGTCCCACGGGCCGTAGCCCCAGCGGAAGCACTTCGCGGCCGCGCTCACGCGACAGCCGAACGACGCGAACGCCGGGTCGTCGGCGTAGGTACCGTCGGCCCCGAAGTAACCCGGCACGGCGTAGGCGTGGGCGAGCTCGTCGCCCGCGCACAGCGGCTTCCAGGTGCCGTAGCCGGAGCGATACACCTGCAGCGTGTGGCGGGCGCGGCCGTGCGCATCGGGGCCGAAGTACGAGGAGATGTAGAAGTAGACGGTCGCACCGCTCGCGGTGCTGCCCTTGAACGCGAGACCGACCAGCTCCTCGGGGCCCAGGCGGCGGCCGTCCGCATGGACGACCAGGCCGTTCTCGTCCGTGGTCACCGGCGCGTCGAGCGCCGCGTGGCTGCCGAGGATCCAGAACGCGCTCGCGAGCTTCGCGCGCGCCGCGTCGAGCTGCGGATCGAGCGAGCCGAGCAGCGCGACGCCTTGCTTGTCACGCCGCGAGACGATGCCGGGATCGGCGGGGACGTCGACGGGCGAGCCGACCGTGCCGGTGGCCACGACCGCCGAGGCGCCGGCACCGAGCGCCTCGACCGGATCGGCGTCGGAGCATCCGGTGGTGGGCGCGGCGGCGAGCGCAGCGAGAGCCGAGACGACGAGACCGAGCTTCTTGTTCGAGGAGGGCATGTCCAGCGCGTGACTTAGCAAGAGGCGTGCAAACGGACAAGCGGCCAACTGCCTTTGTTTGCTGGAGTTCCGGCGCCGCCTACCACGCCGAATCGGCGCGGAGGCGTCGGCTGCGCGAAGTCAGCGCGCCGGATCGGCGCAGACGCGAAAGCCGACGACACGCTCGCGCAGCAGCGGCTCGCCGGGTGCCCGGTTCGTCGAGGGCGCCGAGGCCGCCGACTCGTAGAACCCGCCACCGCGCAGCACGATCTCACCCGCCGGCCCGGTGGTGAACTCCCAGACGTTGCCGGCCAGATCGGCGACGCCGAAGGGACTATCCGACGCCGGATGGCTGCCGACCTCGTCCGGGCCGAAGGCGTGCGACTTCCGCGCGTAGGTCACGTCGATGTTGGCGTCGTCGGGCAGGAGCACGTGGCCATGCGGATAGCTGCGGTCGTCGGCGCCGCGCGCGGCGCGCTCCCACTCGCGCTCGCTGCAGAGGCGTGCGCCGGGCACGCGGCCACTCGCAGCGAGCCAGCGCGTGTAGCGCGCCGCCTCCTCGGGAGTCACCGACGAGATGGGCAGGCGCCGCCAGGCCTGCTCGCCGCGGCGCTTGCGGTCGCGGTAGCGCAGCGGCTCGCCCTCCCCCGCTTCGTAGACCAGGTCGGCGGGCTTGAGCGCGAGCCGCCACGCGCCGCTGCCGGCGCGGGTGAGCGTCACCTCGGGCCAGCGCGGCGTGAGCGCGTCGCGCTCGGCCGGCGGCAGTGCCTCGAGGAAGTCGATCCAGTCGCCGTAGGTGGCCTCGTGACGCGCGATCAGGTACGCGGCGCTGGTCGCCTCGTGCTCGGGGACGGCGAACAGGCTCTGGCGCACCTCCTCGACGGCGGCGCTGCCGTAGAGGAAGCGTCCGGCGGGCACCTGGACGAAGCCGGCCGGGATCCGCGCGGGCACGACGACCGTCGCGCTGAAGCGCTCGCCGCGGGTCAGCAGCACCGGATAGCGCAGCGGCGTACGGCCGGGCGCCTCGAGCACGAGCAAGTAGGAACCGGGCTCGAGCTCGCCCTCGAGCGGCGTAGCGCCGAGGTCGATCGCCGCGCCCCCGAGCGCCCGGCGGCCATCACGATCGACGTAGCGGAACGCGGTCACCCGCGCTCCGGTCGGATCCGTGCGCAAAGCGACCCGGGCGGGCGCGTTCCAGCCGCGCATGCGCGCGCCGGACGCATCGTAGAGCCGGACGCGTTCGAGCAGCTCGTCGACCTGACCGACGCGGTGGGTGCGCTCGGCAAGCAGCGCCCGCTCGTGCAGGACGTCGGCGAGTCGGGCGCGGACATCGGCGCGAGCGGGATCGAGCAGGAGGGCGGCCTCGAGCCCCTGCGCGGCGCGCGCGAGGTGCCCGTCAGCGTCCTCGCCCAGGCGCAGCGCGCGCGCCCAGGCGGCCTCGCCGGCCTCGGCGTCACCGCGATCGAACGCGGCGAAGGCGGCGGCGCGGCGGGTCTCGGTCAAGGCGGCGAGCCGCGCGGCCTCGGCGAGCTCGGGCCGGGTGACGGAGAGGCGCGCGTCGACGGCGCGCGCGCGCGCGGCGCGGCTCTGCAGCGTGACCCCGCCCCAGATCGCGAGCGCGGCCAGCGGCAGCGCGGCGAGCAGC
>JBKJOI010000476.1:0-2833 GCA_046595695.1 Haliangiales bacterium
GCTCGATCGAGACCAGCGCGTCGTTGTTGCGCACCCGCAGCTCCTGCCCGACGCGGGTCAGGCCAGCGAGGGCGCCCAGATCGTCGAGCACAGGGTTCCCGGCGAGCTCGAGCCCGCCGCTCAGCTCGATCAGGCTCTTCAGGCCGCCGACGCTGGTCAGCGCGGCGTTCGACAGCACGGCAAACCGCACCTGCACGTCGGTGAGGGCGCCGAGCCCGCCCAGGGTCGGGATCTGCGGGTTGCTCTGGATCACCAGCGAGCGCCCGACCTTCTGCAGCCCGCCGAGGCCATTTAGTGAGGTCAGCGCAGCGTTGGTGCTGATCACCAGATCACCGGTCACCTGCTTGAGCCCCTCGAAGCCGGCGAAGCTGGTGAGCTCCGACCCGACCACGACCAGGTTGCCCTTGATGCACACGACGTTCGCGTACTCCGCCACCTGGGCGGCGCTCACCAGCGCGAAGGTGCCCTCGAGGATGGCGCCGTCCTGGCAGAGCAGCGGGTCGACGTCACCGGGCAGGCCGTTGCACACGTAGGCGGCGCTCGTCACCTCGGCGTCGTCGAGCTGACCGTCGCCGTCCGCGTCTGGGCCGCTCTCGATCGCCACGCCGCCGCCGGCGCAGTGGTCGCCGGGCGGTTCCTGGCACGTGCGCAGGAGCGTGGCACCGGCAGGGTTGCCCGCATCACTGTCGTCGCCACTTGGCACCCCACCGCCTCCGCACGCAACCATGAATGTGGCCAGAGCTGCCGTCCCCGCCTTGCGCATGTGGCCTCCTAGACCGGTCAGCGTGGTCGCAAATGGCGATTGCGACAAGCTATTCCCGTCACTAGACTGAACGCCGCTCGCGTCCGAGCAACTGAGCCAGAGACGACATGACCGTGCAAATCGCAAGACGCGACGTCGGGCCGGGCCACCCGTGCTTCGTGATCGCCGAGGTCGCCCAGGGCCACGACGGCAGCCTGGGCGCCGCCCACGCTTACATCGACGCGGCGGCACGCGGCGGCGCACAGGCGATCAAGTTCCAGACTCACATCGCGGCTGCCGAGTCGACACCGGGCGAGCCGTGGCGGGTGAAGTTCTCGCGCCAGGATCCGACCCGCTACGACTACTGGAAGCGCATGGAGTTCAGCGAGCCGCACTGGCGCGGCCTCGCCGAGCACGCGCACGAGCGCGGGCTCGTGTTCCTGTCGTCGGCGTTCTCGTTCCAGGCCGTGGACCTGCTCGTCGGGCTCGACATGGCGGCGTGGAAGGTCGGCTCGGGCGAGGTCACGAACCTGCCGCTCATCGAGCGTATGGCCGCGACCGGGCGGCCGGTGATCCTCTCGAGCGGGCTCTCCGACTGGGCCGACCTGGAGCGCGCCGTCGAGTGCGCGCGTGCGGCGGGGGCGCCGGTCGCCGTGCTGCAGTGCACGACCGCGTACCCGTGCCCGCCCGAGAAGCTGGGCCTGAACCTGATCGCCGAGCTGCGCGCGCGCTTCGGGGCTTCGGTGCCGGTCGGCTTCTCGGACCACTCGGGCGCCATCTACGCCGGGCTGGCGGCGGCGGCGCTGGGCGCCGAGATCCTCGAGGTCCACATCACCTTCTCGAAGGAGACCTTCGGGCCCGATGTGCCGGCGTCGATCACGATCGATCAGCTCGCGCAGCTGACCGAGGGCGTGCGCGTCATCGACGTGGCCCGCGCGCACCCGGTCGACAAGCAGGCCATGGCCGGCGAGCTCGCCGAGCTGAAGCTCATCTTCGGCAAGAGCGTGGTCGCGGCGCGCGCGCTGCCCGCCGGCCACCTGCTGGCCGACGGCGACCTGGCGCTCAAGAAGCCGGGCACCGGCATCGCCGCGGCGCGCTACCGCGAGCTGCTCGGCCGCCGCCTGACGCGCGCGGTCGACGCCGACCACATGCTCGCCGAGGCGGACCTTGCCTGAGCGGCGGCCGCGCGTGCTCGTCGCCGAGCCGAACGACTTCAGCCCGCGCGCGGTGGCCGCGCTCCGGGCCTTCGCCGACGTCGAGCTGCGCGCCTGCGATCGCGACGGGCTGCGCGCTGCGCTGGGCGCCTACGACGTCGTGTGGTTCCGGCTCGCGCACCGCGTCGATCGCGAGCTGCTCGCTGGTCCGGTGCGGGCGCGGGTCCTGGCCACGCCGGTCACCGGGCTGGATCACATCGATCTGGACGCGTGCCGCGAGCGCGGCCTGCGCGTGGTGAGCCTGCGCGGCGAGGTCGAGTTCCTCAAGCAGGTGCGTGCCACCGCCGAGCTGACCGTGGCCTTGGCGCTGGCGCTGATGCGCCGGGTGCCCGAAGCCACGCAGTCGGTGCTGGGTGGCGCGTGGGACCGGGACCGCTTCCGCGGGCGCGAGTTGTACGGCAAGACCGCGGGCCTCGTCGGCGTGGGCCGCCTGGGCACCATCGTGGCCGGCTACCTGCGTGCGTTCGGCATGACCGTGCTCGGGTACGACCCGCGCCTGGACTTCCCCGATGGTGTCGTCGACCGGCGCTGCGCATCCCTGGACGAGCTGCTCGGGGCCTCGGACCTGGTCTCGCTGCATGTGAGCTACGGCCCGAGCACACGCCACCTCCTCGGTGGGCGCGAGCTCGCCGTCATGCGTAAGGACGCCGTGCTCGTGAACACGTCGCGCGGTGGCATCGTCGACGACGTCGCGCTGGTCGAGGCGCTGTGCGCCGGCCCGCTCGCCGGCGCGGCGCTCGACGTCGTGGACGGCGAGCCCGACGTGGGCGTCGAGCATCCGCTGGTGAAGTATGCGCGGCGGGAGCCCGGGCGGCTGCTCATCGTCCCGCACATTGGCGGCAACACTCTGGAGTCGTTCGAGAAGACCGAGCTGTTC
>JBKJOI010000629.1:0-4436 GCA_046595695.1 Haliangiales bacterium
GGACGACCTGGCGCCGGTGCGCAACGTGCTCGACGGCCAGGGGCGCGTGATCCTGACCGAGCGCTCGCTGCCCGACGGCACGCACGAGACGGTCGAGGCGCGCTACGACGCGGCCGGGCGGATGACCCGCATGTGGCTGGCGGGCGGCGCGGTCGAGCGCAGCTTCCGCTACGACACGCTCGGCCGGCTGGTCGAGACTTACGATCCTGACCTGGGCCCGCGCACGCTGCGCTGGGACGACGGAGGCCGCCTCACCGAGGAGGTCAACGCGGTCGGGCAGGTGATCCGCTACGGCTACGACCAGGCAGGGCGTCTGAGCGAGCGCGAGGCCGGTTCGGTCTACCGCTACCACTACGACGACGCGCGCCCCGGCGCGGGCCCGGGCGTGACGCGCCTGCTCGGTCGGCTGGCCTGGATCGAGGAGCCGACCGGGCTGCTCGAGGTCGGCTACGACGAGCACGGGCGCACCAGCCTGGCGCGCCGCCGCATCGATGATCGCGTCGCCGAGGAGACAACGACGTACTCGGTCTCCGGGCTGGTCGTCGGCCGTGGCTACGACGACGGCCTGGCGCTCACCTACCAGTACGATCCGGCCGGCCGGCCGGTCGGCGCGGGCGACCTGTGGCAGCTCCTCGACCAGGACGCCGAAGGCCGGCCGCTGCACGAGCGCTTCGACAACGGCGTCGAGACGCGCTACCTGCGCGATTCGCTCGGCCTGGTCTCGAAGGTGACGGTGCGCGACGCGTCGGGCGCGGCCATCTACGACGTCGACGTCACCCGCAACGGCTGGACCGGCATCGAGAGCGTCGTCGACGTCGACGGCGTCGGGCTCGATCATGGCGCCAGCTTCGACTACGACGGCTTCGCCCGCCTGACCGGCGCGACCATCGGTACCGGCAGTAATGCGCACGCCTTCAGCTACGGCTACGACGTGCTGCACAACATGCGCTCGCGGACCGCGATCGGGCCGCGCAACCTGGGCGTCTTCGCGGGTACCTACCGCTACGGCGAGGGCGGCAAGGCGCCGCGGCAGCTCACCTCGATCACCGGCGCCGACGGCGCCGTCGCGCACACCTTCGACTACGACGCCGCCGGCCGGCAGATCGCGCAGGACGGCCTGCGCCTCGATTTCGACCCGCTCGACCGGCTGGTGCGCGTGGACGGCCTGCCCGGAGGCGCCGTGCAGCATGCGTACGGCCACGACGGTCTGCGCGTCAAGACGACCGCCCCGAACGGAGGCGTCTCGTACTGGTTCAGCGAGGGCGTCGCCGAGCGCAACGGTGTGCGCGAGCACGACGTCGTGATAGGTGAGCGCGTCATCGCTCGCGTCACCGTACCGCCGGCGGGTGTCGACGTCGGTGGTGGCGCGGACGTGACCGCGGTGCTCGCGATCGTGGTCACCTGGGCGCCCTGGGGGCTCGCGCTGGTGGCGTTCGGCTGG
The DNA here is from genome assembly GCA_046595695.1 of Haliangiales bacterium. GTDB lineage: Bacteria > Myxococcota_A > Polyangia > Haliangiales > SHYZ01 > JBKJOI01. Next base: position 1,442 of record JBKJOI010000629.1, read on the forward strand.
ATCCTGGTCGGCGTCGGCCGCCGTTCGCGGCCGCTGCGCGCGGGCGCGGCCGGCATGGTGGGTGCGTTGCTGGCGGCCTCGTGCTCGCCCGCGGCCACGATGGTTTCCGAGCGCAGCGCGCTGTGGGGCGCGCGCGAGACCATCTTCATGCACATCGGTGTGGGCGCGGGGCCGGTGGTGTTCACCGATGCCGCCGGCCGCTTGCTCGAGGAGCGGCGCTACGAGCCCTTCGGCGAGGAGATCGACGCGCGCCTACAGAGTGGGAGCGGCTACGTCGTCAGCGCGCCCGACCTGAGCGCGCGTGATCGCAACGGGCTCAACAAGCGCACCGACGTGAGCACCGGCTGGTCGGATCACGGCGCGCGCTGGCTGGCGCCCGAGACCGCGCGCTGGCTCACGCCCGACCCACCGGTGCGTGGCCCGAGCTCCGAGTTCCTCTACGCCCCCTGGGATCTACACCCGTACCAGTACGTGGCGCAGAACCCGGTCGCGTACTGGGATCCCGACGGCAACCAGAAGCGCCGCACCACCTTCACGAACGCCGAGGTGGATCGGATGAAGGACTTTTACATCAAGAACGCGGCGAACCCGAAGCCGGCCGGCGGGACCAGCGGCAACACCAACTCGAGCCTGCGTTACAGCTGCATCGGGACCATGAACCACGGTCTCAAGGCGCTCTACAACAACAGCAAGCTGTGGAAGGGTAACGGCGCGAAGAACGTCAAGATGACTCAGGACGCGATGCTGAAGAAGGGCCTGGCCAAGGGCGACAAGACGGTCAAGTACAAGTGGGATGTCACGAACAAGGTGGCCTCCACCAGCGGCAGTGAGTGGGACACCGTCATGAAGCTGTCCAAGGGAGAGAAGGGCTGGTCGGTCTTCCTGGTCAGCGTCGGAGGCGGCTACCACAGCGTGACGGTCACGCTCGACAACCGCAACAAGGCGACGCCCAAGGTCTACTTCAGCGATCAGAACGGCGGCTCGGGCGGCTGGAAGGAGTTCACGAGCAAGCAGGATTTCGACGCGCATATGCTGAACTGGGCGCAGTCTGCGGGTGATCACTACACGAGGCCGGATCGCGTGCCGGTGCTCACGAATCCGACGATCGATGCGCGCTACGTGAGGCTGAGACCCAAGAAATGAGGAGCACGATGCGAGGTTCACGAATCAGCGCCGCGCTGCTGGTCGCTGCCGCGGCCTGCAGTGGCCAGCGGCCGGCGCCGAAGCTCGACGCACGCGTCGAAGCGGCGATCCCCGATGCGGCGGTCGCGGTCACGGGGTTCGACGCCGCGCCCGCGGTCGCGGCGCGCCAGCTGCTCGAGGTCCGCCTGCCGGCGGCGCCGCCCGCTGGCGCAGCGACGGCGAAGGTGGTGATCGAGCTGCACGAGAATCGGATGGCCCCGACCGAGTACGAGGGCGTGCGGCTCCTCGTCGGGGCCGCGGCGCCGCGCGAGCTGAAGGTCGGCGAACGGGTCGAGCTGACCATCGCCACCAGCACCGATCAGCCCTACCGCTTCGAGGCCGGTCAGCTGCCGGTGCTCGCGGCGGTACGTCCCGGCGATACGCTGCTCATCGGCGAGGGCCACGACGGCGGCTGGCACGCGGAGATCGCCAACCGGCAGCTCCACAACGCGAGCAAGGCGATCACCACCTGCGGCAAGCGAGGTGGCGAGTGCGCAAAGCTGCTGCTGAGCGAGAGCGTGCAGGAGGGCGACCCGGTGTGCCCGAAGCGCGACGACGAGTCGTACAAATGCGTCCAGGCGCCGCTGGCGCGCGCGCGCGGCCCGGTCGCGATGAACAGCCGTGCGACCGTGTCGGAGGCCAGCGAGAGCGGGCTCTTCGACGATCTCGACACCGTGCCGCTCGCGCCCAAGGGCCTCGTCGCCGGCGCGGTGGGCGCGTGGATTCCGGTCGCCATCGGCGGCGAGCGCATGCCGCGGGTGAGCATCGGCGAGGCCTCCGCGCTCGTGCTCATGGGACCGGGCGAGCGTTGGGAAGTCTGGCTGGCGCCCGGCGGCCGCGTCGACGCCGCGCTGATCACGAAGTAGCACCGGGTTCCGCACCGATCTCCCCTCCGCACCTCTCGTCTCTCGCCTATCGCCTATCGCCTCTCGCCAGGTCCTCATGCAGCACGCATCGCTGGTCGTCTAGGCTAACTGTCTAGGCAAGTTGTTTGCAGCCGGGGGCGCCTCGGCCAGGCAACCTCGATGAGGGCAGCCATCGTGGGCCTCGCTGACTGACGCTGGCCATCGCCTCGTCCTCCGCTCAGCCTCGGGAAACTGCGTATCCAGGGCGTGCGCAAAGGCGCGCTGGACGCGCACGCCGATCGTACAGAATGCCATGCGAGCGGGGGAGATCCGGCTGGCCCGCTTCGTGCTCAGGCGTGGGCTCGCCATGAACATCACGAAGTCCCGCAAGAGCAGCTCCGTTGCCCTGTCCACGCGTGCGCAGCGGACCGCCGCGCTCATCGGTGCCGCCGCGTCGCTGCTGGCCGGGGCTCAAGGCGTCGCCCAGGCGGCACGGCCGGCGGCAGGCGCGATCACCAGCGAGCGGCTGAAGCTGCCGTCGGGACCGAGCTCGGTACGCGGGCTGGCCGACGAGCCGAAGGTCGACCCGTTCCATGCGCAGGTCGGCCATCAGGTGCCGATAGAGCTGCCCTCCGGTCTGGGCAAGCTCACGCCGGCGCTCGAGCTGACGTACTCGGGGGCGCTCGGCAACGGGCCGCTCGGTATCGGCTGGACGCTGGGGAGCACGAGGATCGAGCGCTCGACACGGCTGGGCGTGCCGCGCTTCGACGAGAGCGACGAGCTGGAGATCTCGGGCGTGGCGTCGGGACGGCTGCTGGCCATCGGCGGCGGTGAGTACCGCGTCGAGGGCGAGGGCCAGACCGTGCGGGTGCGACGCGTGGGCGACGGCTTCGAGGTCGACGACGGCACGGGCACGCACCTGCGGCTGGGCGTCTCGGCGCAGTCGCGCCAGGATGGCGCGGCCGGCG
>JBKJOI010000912.1:0-7119 GCA_046595695.1 Haliangiales bacterium
TTCTGGATGCCGGGCCGCTGCACCTTGACGACGACCTTGGTGCCGTCGTCGAGCTCGGCGGTGTGCACCTGCGCGATGGACGCGCTCGCGAGCGGCTTGGGATCGATGTTGCGCAGGCGCCCGGCCTTGTCGCCCAGGTCCTCGCGCAGGGTGCGCTCGACGTCGGCGAAGGCGAACGGGCGCACCCGGTCGAGACACTTCTGGAACTCGAGCACGTAGGGCTTGGGAAACATGCCCGCCGACGACGCGACGATCTGGCCGAACTTGATGAACGTGGGGCCGAGATCCTCGGCCAGGCGCCGCGCCATGAGCGGCCGGGTCACCGGCCGCCAGGTGCGCCCGGTCAGCTTGAAGATGAGCTGCCGGATGCGCGTCTTGTCACCGATCCACAGGAACACCTGCTTGCTGAGCAGCAGGCTGAACACCCAGAGGCGGCGTGGCGTCGGAAGGAGGATCGACAGCAGGACCAGCGCCAGCAGGGCGCCGAGGAGTACGTACGCATAGACCGGCATCGGCGGGCAGATTCCACCACGTGCTGCGCCTGAAAGCCAGCGGGGCGTTCGCGCGCCCCGGGGTGCTCAGCGCGGCTCTTTCTCCTCGTCGGTCTGGCGCGCGTGCTCGAGCAGCAGGAACTGCGTCGACATCTGCACCTCGTCGGCGCCGACGACCTCGCACGCCGAGAACTCGAAGTTGCCGGTCTGCCAGCCGAGCACCTGCATGAGCTTCTTCCGGGTCTCGCCCGGGCCGCTCTCGCCATTCGCGCTGAGCGTCGACTCGACCTTGACGATCCGGCCGGAGGCGACGAACAGGCGGGCCACCTCCTGATCCGAGAGCAGCGCGAGGATCCCCGACTTGCGCTCGAACTCGAGCAGCGAGAGCAGGGTGCCGAGGCCGATCTCGGCGAGCTGACCGCGCAGCGTGATGCGCTCGCTCGAGCTCTTGGCGGTGGCCGCGAGCCGGCGCAGCCGGATGCAGACCTCCTCATCGGTGAACGGGCGCTGCAGGAAGTCCTTCACGCCCAGGCGGTAGGCCTTCAGGCGAGTGAGGTCGCTCGAGTCATCGGACATGAGCGCCACCGGCACGTCGCACAGGCGCGGCCGCGCGGCCAGCATCTTGACCAGCGTCCAGCCGTCCATGACCGGCATCTCGTCGGCGATCAGCAGCACGTCGGGCGCGCGGTTGAGCGCCGACGCGTAGGCCTCGGCGCCGTTCGAGACGGTCTCGACCCCGAAGTCGGCGTCGCCCAGCGCGGTCGACAGCCGCTCGAGCAGACGCGTCGACGAATCGGCGACGAGCACGTGCGCGTGCGTCTTGATCAGGCGGGGCGGCGGCGTCAGCTCCTCGAGCAGATCCTCGAGGAAGGCCTCGAGGCGCACCCGGTGCGCCTCGTCCTGCTCGAGGAACTCGAAGCCCATGCCGGCGCGCCGGCCGAGCGCGCGCGCGGCCCGCTCGGACAGGATGTGCGCGACGCGCGAGATCACCGGGAAGGCGCCCCCGTGGGGCAGGTGCAGGGTCAGCTCGACGACGTTGCCGATGGGCAGGAACTCGCTCGTGCGCACGAACGCGCCGTTGCGGCTGAGGTCCTCGGTGACGGCGCCGACCTGCTCGCCCAGGCGCGAGAACTCCACCTTGAGGGAGGTGACGATGCGTTGCTCGCGCGGCATGGTGCTCGTCGAGTATAGTCCAGCGCAGTGATTCGCAGCAGTCCGGTGGGCGCGGCCCTGGTGACGACATTGGCGCTCGCTTCAGCAGGTGTGGGCCTCGGCGGTGGCTGCGCGACCCAGGTCCCCGCCACCCGATCCGAGAGCGTGCTCTACCGCGATCTCGAGCGCATCGTGAGTGTCAGCGAGGCGGCCGGCTGGGAGATCGATCGGCTGGAGATCGAGGGCGCGCTCGGCGACGCGCTGCTGTCGGTCTGCCAGGCCACGCCGGCCACGCGCGCGGCGTTGCTGGAGTGGATCGACGCGCGCATCGCCGTTGTTACTCGGGTCGCCGGCGGTGGGGCGAGCGCCACGAGCGCCACGAGCGCGGACGGCCCGGTCGCCGAGTTGTGGCGCCGGCGCGGGCGCAAGCTGCGCGAGATCGCCGGGCTGCTCACGCTGGTGCGCGCGCGCGGCCTGCTCGTCGCGGCGATCGACGCGACGGCCGAGGACTGCCCGTTCTGGCTGGAGGCGAGCGACACCTTCGCGGGCCGGCAGATCGTCGACGACCGCTGGCAGCTCGAGCTCGCCGGCGGCGGCAAGGGCATCCTGGGCCTGGCGACAATCTCCGAGGTCGACGCGCTCGACGTCACCGGCGGCGGCGCCGGACGCGTCAGCGTGTACCGGCATTTCGGCCCGCGCTGGAGCCTCGGGCTCGGCTTCGAGCTGGGCGGCAGCGCCGACTTCCTGCGCGACGAGCTGGGCAACCGCGCCGGGCTCGTCTTCGCCCTCGACCTGGTCGCACCGCTGGCGCTGCGCTACCGCCTGGTCAGCTCCTTCTACGAGCTCGAGATCGGCGCGCTCGGCCACGGCCGCGAGGGCGACGGGAGCCTCGTTCCCGGCTTGCACGTGGGCATCGCGGTCGGTGGCCTGGCGCTGCGGCAGCGCTGGTTCGTGCCGGGCGCGGCGCTCGCGCTGAGCTACGAGCAGACCTTCCCGGACGACGGCGGCAGCGAGCCGCTCAAGCTCATCAAGATCGGCGTCCGCGTGTCGCTGGACATCGATCTGTAGGGCGCTGCCGGAGCTGCATGGCGCTCATCAAGAAACGCCCGAAGATTCGCGTGCACCTGCCACCGGAGGTCACGCCCGGCGAGCGCTTCGTCGCGCAGATCGAGATCGTCGCCGACCGGCCGGTGCCCGCGAACGCGGTGACCATCGCGCTCCTCGGCGAGATGAGCGGCGATCCCCGTGCCGCGCGCGCTGGCGCGGGCAGAGTCCTCGTGGCAGCGCCTGGCCGCGCGCCTGGAGGCGCCACTTTGCACCGGTGACCTGTCGATCGACGGCACGCTCGACGGTGCACGCTTCCGGAGCGCGACCGAGTGGGACGACGAGGGCACGCCGGTGGCTGCACGCCTCGAGCTGCACCCGGTCTTACCGGATGGCCACGGACCCGCCCCCGCCGGCGGCGCTGCGGATCGCGGCGGATCTGGGCGCCGAGCTACCTGGCGTCCCTTGCCACGCGCCTGCGCGAGGGCGGCGGCGCGTACCGGTAGCCGCGCCGGGCCCGCGCCCGCCGCGGCCGCCTACTTCTTGTACGTGTACAGCAGGTGCGAGTGCTTCGCGTTGTCGGGGTAGCCGAAGCGGAACGGTAGCTTGCGCTTCGCGCCCGCCTTCCACAGCGCGATCATCTCGCGCTGCACGTCGCCCTGGCCGCCGTTGCCGAAGTACGCGCCCTCGAACTCGCCCCAGGTCTCCTGGGTGAACCCGGCCGGCCTGGCGTAGCGCGGTGGGATGCCGGTGTCGTCGGAGACCATCTGCGTCATGTTGGCGAGCAGGAAGTCGCGGATCTTGGAGAACGGCTTGAGCCACAGCAAATAGCTGGCCGCCTTGGTCATCGCTGCGATCTTGCCCTTCTTGCCCAGGTGCGCGAGCGGCCCCGGATCCTTGGCGAGTGCACCGTCGGAGAGATCGGCGGCCAGGTGGCGGAAGGTCTTGAGCGGCGCGCTGGCGTCGCCACGCTTTCGGAACGTGATCTCGATGTCGTTGAACGGGCCGGCCTGCACCAGGTTCTCGTTCGCCGCCTTCTTCTGCCGCTGCGCCTTGTACAGGTTCGGATCGGCGTCGGAGTTGGCGACGTCGACCTCGGTCAGGTAGATCAGCGTTCCGTCGGCGGCGACGCGGAAGTAGCGCGCCGACACCGGTTCGTAGCCGTGCACCTCGAGCGCGACCAGCGTCATCACCAGCACGCCGGGCAGGATGTCGCGCCCGGTCGCGTTCGAGTCGGAGGAGAGCTGGATGGTCGTGTTCCAGGCCATCTTGAGCTGCGCGCTGCACACCCCGCGCACGGTGGCGAGGCGCTTGCCGAGCTGCTTCGCGGCCGCCGCGGCCTTCTTCTTGGCCTCGGGGCTGTCGGCGCTGGTGGTGTCGGCGAGGACCACGACCGGGCGTGCGTCGCCCATGCCCTCGAGCGACAGCGTCGTGTACTCGGTGGCGTCGGGGTAGACCGCGAGCAGCGTGAGCAGATCGCCGCCGCCGAACGGATAGACCACGCTCTTCGGGTAGCCGCCGGCGAACAGCGCAGCGAAGAACGGCGCCGCCTTGACCAGCCACTTGCTGCGCCAGGTGTCCTTGGCCTTGGCGAGCGCGGCGCAGTGCTTGGCGATCGTGGCCGCGTCGTAGCCGGTGGGCGCCGCGTCGGGGCCGCACGCGGCGACGCGGTAGAGCGTCAGCACCTCGGCGCTGAAGTCGCGCGGTGTTGGTGTGGCGGGGGCGATGGCGCGGGCGGCGTGCGGGACGGTGAGCGAAGCGAGCAGGAACGCGGCGGCGGGGAGGGTGGCGCGGCAAAGCGTCATCGCGCCAGCCTATCATCGGAAGGTGGCGCGCGCGCCACGCGCAGGGGGCGAACGCGGCCGAAAGATGCTACAGGAGCAGCGTGTGGGTACTCCTTTTCCTGGTCCTCCCCATCGTGGAGATCTGGCTGCTCGTCGAGATCGGGCACCAGATCGGCGTGTGGCCGACGCTCGCGCTGCTGCTCGGGACCGCGATCCTGGGCGCCCAGCTCGCACGCGCCGAGGGTCTGCGCGTGCTGCGCCAGCTGCAGCTCGCCCTGGCCGAGCGCCGCGCGCCCGAGGGTGCCTTGATCTCGACCTTCCTGGTCTTCGCCGGCGGCGTGTTGCTGGTGGTGCCGGGCGTGCTCACTGACGCGGCCGGCGTGCTCCTCTTGTTCCCGCCGACCCGCGCGCTGGTCGCACGCCTCCTGCGCCGCCGCTGGGAGCGCGCGCTCGGGGCTGGCCGCGTGGTCGTCGACCTGGGCGGCTTCGGCGCGGGCCCGGCGCGCTACGGTCGCACCGATCTCGACGACATCATCGACGTGGAGGCGGAGCCGGTCGCGCCCGCGCTCGCGCCGGCCGCGAAGCAGCTCGAGTCTCCCGCCGCCGCGGCCGATCGCGACGCCGACCGAACCAAGAAGGACACCCCCTGAAGATGCCCGGCACGCTCTCCATCGACCACCGCGGCGCCATCGCCGTGCTCACGCTCTCGAACCCGGCCAAGCGCAATGCGCTCGATCCGGCGCTGTGCGCCGCGCTCGCCGAGGCGCTGCCCCGGCTGGCGCCCGCGGGCGCGCGCGCGGTCGTGCTGACCGGCGCCGAGGATGGCAAGGCGTTCTGCGCTGGCTTCGATCTCGAGGCGCTGCCCGGTGGCGGCGAGTCGCCGACCGCGGCCGACGACGTCTTCGAGCAGGTGCTGATCGCGATCGCCGCGTCGCCGCTGCCGATCGTCGCGGCGCTGAACGGCGCGGCCATGGGCGGTGGCTGCGAGCTGGCGGCGGCGTGCGACCTGCGCACCGCCCACACCAGCGTCAAGCTGGGCCTGCCGCCGGCGCGCCTGGGCATCGTCTACGCGCCGCGTGGGCTGGCGCGCCTGGCCGCGATCTGCGGCGAGTCGCGCGCGCGTCAGCTGTTCCTGCTCGCGCGCACCATCACCGCCGACGAGGCGCACAGCTGGGGCCTGGTCGACTTCCTGGTCACCGAGTCGGCGGTGCTGCCGCGCGCGATGGCGCTCGCCAGCGAGATGGCCGAGCTCGCGCCGCTTGCGGTCCAGGGCATGCGCGTCACCTTCGAGGCGCTCCTGCGCCGGCGCTTCGCGCTCGAGGGCGCCGATCTCGTCGACGTCAGCGCGCGCCGCGAGGCCGCTTGGCGCTCGGCCGACGTGATCGAGGGCCGCCGCGCGGTCAGCGAGCGGCGGAAGCCGCTCTTCCGCGGGGCGTGATCTCGCCGAAGACCACGCCCGCGACGATCACCGCGCCGCCGATCCACTCCGCCGCGGGTATGCGCTCGCCGCCGACCAGCCACACGCACAGCGCCGCGAACACCGGCTCGAGCGCGAAGATCAGCGCCGCGCGCACCGCGGTGGTGTGCCGTTGCGCCCAGGTCTGCAGGAAGAACGCCCCCGCGGTCATGACCAGGCCGGTGTAAACGACCACCGCGATCAGGTCGGGCGCCGGCCCCACCTGGCGCGGCTCGAACGCGGCCAGCACCAGCGCGCCCACCAGCACGACCAGGATCTGCACCAGCAGGAGCGGCGGCAGCGCGTGTCGCGCCGACCACTCCGCCGTCCACACGAGATGGGCCGCGAAGGCCACGGCGCAGCCCAGGGTGAGCGTGTCACCGAAGCGCATCGCGGTCGTCACGCTGCCGTCGAAGGGCCGGGTCATGACTGCCAGGCCGACCAGCGCGAGCGACACCCCGATCCAGGTCGCCGGCGCGACCGGCTTCTTCATCCCGAAGCGCGCCACCAGGGGAACGAACAGCACCGTGAGCCCGGTGAGGAACCCGGAGCGGGGTGCCGTCGTGTAACGGAGACCGATGGTTTGCAGCAGGAACCCACCCGCCATGGTCAGCCCGAGCAGGGTCCCGTCACGCCATAGCCCCGGCGTCAGGCGGACCGGGCGGCGCCGGTGCACCAGCCACCAGACGATCCCCATGGCCACGGCGGCCAGGCCGAAGCGGAGGCTCAGGAAGACCCCTGGCGAGGTCGTCGCCAGGATCCGCTTGGTGAGCAGAAACGTGCTGCCCCAGAAGATCGTCAGTAACAACAGGGCGAGTTCGGCCACGTTAGGTTGGCACGGTCGCACCTGGCTCGCAGTAACGGAAGCCTGCGATGCGGGAATGCGGGAATGAACGCTCGACGCCTTGTGTCATGTGACATAATGCGCGAGCGGACTGGGTCGGACGGGCGCGGGAGTGACAACCGGTGAACGAAACGAAGGGCGGAGGCTCGCCGCTACCGGATCCGCTCGTCCAGACGCTTGTGTCTCCGGCGGGGGGATTCCGCGGCGGCAGTGCTCCGGGGAAGGGCGATCCAAGCTTCGCGATCGGTGAGTTCATCGCCGGCCGCTACCGCGTGGTGCGCTTCCTTGCCGAGGGCGGCATGGGCGAGGTCTACGAGTGCGAGGATCGCCTGCTCGGCGAGCAGGTCG
>JBKJOI010000981.1:0-2999 GCA_046595695.1 Haliangiales bacterium
GTGCCTGACCGCGCAGTACGGCGCGAACAACGGCTCGACGATCGTGCTCGGGCCGTGCAGTGGCCCGGCGGCCAACCCCTGGAGCATCCGCGGCACCATGCGCGCCTGGAACGACAAGTGCCTCGACGTGTACGCCGGCGACGCGCACGACGGCAACCAGGTGCTGCTCTACAACTGCCACGGCGGCGCCAACCAGCAGTGGACCTACTACCCGTAGCGCGCCGATCGCCGCTGCAGTTCGTGTCGCCAGTTGGGTGCTGGCCCGGGCCCGCCTACAGGCCGAGCTGCAGCAGCATCGTCACCTGGAACCTGCGTGGCCCGTCGTCCATGCCGGGGTAGTAGATACGGGCGCCCCGCCCTTCAGCCCACGAGCAAGTGGGGAAAGCGCACCTCGAAGCTGACCCCGAATCCCGCACGATCGGCCACGCAGATGCTGCCGCCGTGGCCGTCGGCGACCAGGCGACAGAAGTACAGCCCGAGGCCGCGGTTCGCGAAGCCCTGTCCTTCGCCGAGGACGCCATACTTCTCGAACAGGCTCGGGCGGATGTGCGGCTGGATCGGCGGGCCATTGTTGGCGACGCGAATCACGACGCCCTCCTCTTCGCGCGCCACGGATACCTCGATGTGGCCGCGCACGGGGACGTAGCGGAGGGCGTTGCCGAGGATATTGTCCAGCATCCTGCGCACGACGCTGCGGTCCAGGCGCGCGTGGACATCACGCGCAAGGTGGGTGGTCAGCTGCACCCCGCGCGCGTTGATGCGCATGCTCTGCTGCGCCAGCGTCTCGTCGACGAACGCGCCGACGTCCACCGGCTCGCGCCGCAGGGAAAATCGACCTTCCTCGGCGAGGCCGATGTCGATGAGGTCGCTGGTCATCGAGCTCAGCTGATCGGCAGCGGTACACGCGTCGGTCAACGCATCCCGACACTCGGGATCGGTGACGACATCCCTCACGTAGTTCAGGTTTCCGGTGATCGCGCTCAGGGGACTCCTGAGATCATGTACCAGGAGCGTGGACAGTCGCTCGCGCGCGTGACGCAGCTGCTGGGCCTTCATGTGGGCGCGGACGTTCGCGATGGCGTTCGCAAGGTGGGGTGACAGGTCCTCCATCAGGGCCAGCTCGTGACCCTGGAAGGGGAGCTGTCGCGCGACCCCCAGCAGACCCTCGAGCAGGCCGCCGATGTAGACGGGAATGACGAGCGCCGATGAAGGGCCGGAGGCCACCCTCGGCGCGCCCAGCGTGCCGCGAGCAAGGCTCGTCGCCACCGGAAGGACGCGACGGTCGCCCAGGGCCTCCAGCCAGGCCCCGCGCGCACCCGAACCGCCCTTCTCGGGTTGGACCGCGGACGGGTGCACCCCCAGCGACGATTGCTCCGGGAGGTCGTCGTCGTCGAACTCGAACAGCGTGGCGGTCTCGACGCGCAGGTCCTCGAGCAGCGACTCGACGATCGAGCGCTGCAAGGAGGTGTAGTCACGCGACATGGCCACGGCATGCGAGACCTGCGAGACCAGCTTCCACCGACGCGCCTCGGCTTCCGCATCGGCCCGCTGTCGCTCCATGAGCCTGTAGTACGCGCGCATCTTCAGCAGGTTGCTCACGCGCGCCAGCAACTCGGCAGGATCGACCGGCTTGCTCAGGAAGTCGTCGGCACCAGCCGCCTTGCCGCGGATCCTCGACGCGCTATCGGAGAGCGCCGTCACCATGATCACCGGCAGCAGGCATTGCTCGAGCTGCTCGCGGATGCGCGCGCAGGTCTCGACGCCGTCGATGCCGGGCATGAGCACGTCCAGCAGCACGAGGTCGACGCCGCCTTGTGCGATCGCGGCGAGAGCTTCATGGCCGCTACCGGCGTGGCGCACCGAATAGCCTTCACGGGCGAGGATTGCATCGGTGACCTCGAGGGACTCGGGCTCGTCGTCCACGGAGAGGATGCAGCTCGGCGTGGTGCTCGCGCCGGTCCGGCTGTCGCGAGGTCCCTGCTCCGTCTGGCCGGCGAGGACCATGCTCAAGGGATCTTACACCATGCGCAAGCGCTCGCTCACGCGCTTCCCTACTGACGCGCTCCCCATCATTGCGGTCCTCGGCGAGGTCGTTACCCATGTGTCCAAGACTCACACTGTTGCATCGGGGACACATGAGTAACGAGTTCCAAAAGAACCCCACGAGGGTCCCCGACGTGTGAACCGACAACGTCCTGGGACGATCGCCACTCTGTCCGCCATCCTAGCGCGGCTCACCAGGGCGCGCGGTAGTCCTCGAGGATCAGGAACATCGGCACCAGGCCATGCCCGCCGAGCTGCTGGACCATGCGGAGCGAGTCCGCGATCCGGTCGATGACGTCGCGGTGCTGCTCGACGTACCCCGGATCGCCGGCCAGCTTGGTGACCCCGAGCTGGCGTATGGCAGCGGCTTCGCGCTCGAGCGAGCTGAGGAACCGCCGTTCCCATCCGTTCGCCGGGACCTGCGCCGTGAGCGCCTCGTCGTAGGCGTCGACATGGAGCTCGCGACCGACGCGCTGCAGCAGCGCGGCCGCCTTGTCGAGCGTGAGCTTGTTGTCGCGCGCGGCCGCCATCACGGCGAACCCATCACGGAGCCGCGCGACGTGCGTCAGCTGCGCCGCGAGCTCGGGCGCAAAGCCCTGGGTCACGAGCTCCTGCTCGCGCGCCGCGGCGGCGAGCTGCGCGGGCCCGTCGAGCGCCGCGAGCAGCGCACCGGACGTGGCCGTGAACTCCTGCTTGATGCGCGCGATGTCGTCGGGTGACAGCTTCCACGAGCGGTCGTTCCAGATCCACCAGCGCATCAGGTACCGGTTGACCTCCTCCAGCCCGAGCAGGGCGGCGTACTGGGCGCCGGCCCCGACGGCGTAGTCACACGCGTGGATCGCGTGGCGCAGGGCGGGCCCACCGATCAGCTCGTCGCACACGAAGTAGCGCACGACCAGCTCGTCGATCGGGAGGTTGGTCTCCTTGCCGAGCTCGACGAGCAGCGTGCAGCCAGC
>JBKJOI010001006.1:0-5570 GCA_046595695.1 Haliangiales bacterium
ACGGCGCAAGCAGGTCGAGCTGGCGCTCGAGCACGCGATCCGCGCGCTCGAGCCCATGTACCGCGAGGTGCTCCTCCTTCGACATCTCGGAGGAGGAGCACCTCGCGGTACATGGGCTCGAGCGCGCGGATCGCGTGCTCGAGCGCCAGCTCGACCTGCTTGCCCGCAAGTGCCTCGTCGGGCCCCAGGGCGGGGTCGGCGAGCCGCGCCGCCTCAAGCGGCACCTCTGTATCGAGCGATCGCTCCTCGGGCGCGAACTTGCTCGTCCGTCGCTTCTTGATGCAGAAGCTCCGAGTGATCGCGTAGAGCCAGGTCGAGATCGAGGATGCGCCGCGGAAGTCGCGCACGCCGCGTGCCATGGCGAGCAGGGTGTCCTGAAGGACGTCCTTCGCGTCCTCAGGATCGCGGCACATCTTCAGGCCGAACCGGTACACCTGCGCCTGATGGCGCTCGAGCAGGCGCTCGAGCGCTCCGCGGTCCCCGGTGCGTGCCTGCTCGAGAAGTTGCTGGTCAGCCTCGTCCTGCACCTGGCGGAGTATGTTCCACAGAGGCCGGGGCACGCGACGAGAACGGCTCGCCGCGGAGCACCCGACCGTACCGAACCCAACGAGTTCCTGGCGGCCAACGCCGCGAATTCGACGTCAAGTGTTGCGATTCTTCCCTTGCTCGCTTCCTGTCCGCTGCTATCTCAGTTCTATGGACAAGCAGGATCCGGTCCCCAACCTCCGTCGGGGACGAGCGCTTCCGATCATCGGCACCGTGGTTGGTGCTGCCGCGGGTTTCGCCTATTACTGGTTCGTGGGCTGCGACAGCGGTTGAGCGTCGCAATCGAACCCGGTGCTCTCCACCGCCTTGGGTGCAGTACTGGGTCTCATGGCGACCGTGAGTCGCTAGCCGACAGAAGTCCTCAACCCCCACCCTCTGCCTGGGGATCCCGTCGCTACGCACCTGCGCGTGCGCATCCGCTCAGCGTGGCGGAAACGCGCGTCGTGCGAGGAAGCGGCGCTGCCATGAGTGGCAATTCGCGGGATAGACGCTCGTGCTGCGCGGGCTCGCGTAGCCGATGGACGAATGCCGCCGGTGCCGGTTGTAGTGGACCTCGATGTAGTCGGAGAGCTGCTGCTTGCCGCGACGAATCGACTCGAAGGTGTCGCCGAGCAGTACCTTCACGGTCGAGAGCCAGCTCTCCATGGCCGCGTTGTCGTGGCAGTTGCCGCGGCCACGCCGGCGCCCCTCGCCAGCGGAGCGCCGCCCGTCGCTACGGCACGAACGAATCCCAGAAGTCGCACTCGGTGGTGCGGATGCCGTCGCCGGCGGCGGGCGTGGGCGCGAGCTCGAGGTACGCGTCGCCGGGGATCGCGTACGCCGGCCACACCGCTGCGCCCGCACCCGCCGGATCGCCGGTGCGCGCGAAGCGGGTCCAGTAGCCCTGGATCGACTCGGCGAGCGCGAGATCCGTGGCGGTGGGGGTGTAGCCGGCGATGCTCTCGAAGCTGCCGAACACGTAGGGCAGCTCGATCGCGTGCACCGCGCCGAGCGGCGTGGAGGCGTGCGTGAAAAGGTAGCGCCGCACCGGCGCCGTCTGGCTGGCCGCGGCGGCGCGCGCGGTGCGCCGGGCCGGGCAGATGAAGCGCAGATCGCTGGTCAGCGCGACGTACGCCTTGCGCGGCGTCGCGTAGGCGGCGGCGGGGTACTGCGCGAGGACCGCGTCGCTGATCGCGGGGAACTGCGCCTGTACCAGCGTCTTGTACTGGAGGTCGGTCGCGATCGCCGGGGCGAAGCGGCCGGTCTCGTCGGCGTTGACGCCGATCACGAGCGGCACGGCGTGCTGGCGGCCGGCGGCGATCGCGTCGTCGGGGTTCTCGGGCACGATCACGCCGTCGACGTTCGGTTGGTAGTCGCTCGACTCCAGGACGCTCGCCTGCTCGGGCAAGGTCGCCATGACCGCGGCCAGCGGCATCGTGCGCAGGCACGTCGGTACGTCGGCGGCGTCGGCGCAGCCGGCCGCGCTCGCCCACGCCGTGCCCACCTGCTCGGCCGCCTGGGCATCGGGATCGACGCAGCCGCCGCTCTGCATGATCGCGCGCTGGAAGAGCCCCGCGGCGTCCGGCGCGACCAGCAGCACGCAGATGTCGCGCGCGCCGGCGCTCTCGCCGAAGACCGTCACGTTGCCGGGATCGCCGCCGAACGCGGCCATCTCGTCGCGCACCCAGGTGAGCGCCTCGATCTGGTCGCGCACGCCCCAGTTGCCCGAGACCGCCTCGGGGCGCTCGGCGGCGAGCGCCGGGTGGGCCAGGAAGCCGAGCGCGCCCAGGCGGTAGTTGATCGTGACGACCACGACGTCGCCGCGGACCGCCAGCTCGTCGCCGTCGTAGGTCGGATCCGCCGACGAGCCCTGCACGTTGCCGCCGCCGTGGATGAAGACCATGACCGGCCGTGGCGCGGCGGCGGTGGCCGCGGGCACCCACACGTTCAGCGTGAGGCAGTCCTCCTCTCCGATCGCGGTGCCGTCGTCGTCGAGCTGCGGGCAGCGCGCCCCGAAGTCGGTGGCGGCGAGCTCGGCACCCAGGCAGTCGAGCGGGGCGGGCGGTGCGAAGCGTCGCTCGCCGAGCGGCGGCACCGCGTAGGGGATGCCGCGGTAGGCCCAGGCGTCACCATCGGTGACGCCGCGGATCGCGCCGTGGCTGGTGATCGCGAGCCCGGGTTCGGCCCGGGCTCCCGGGCTGCAGCGGAGGTCGGCGTCGGCCGGCGCCGCGTCGCCCGCGGTGCCGCCGCCGTCGTCGTCGCCGCAGCCGGCGCTCGCGACCGCGAGCCAGAGGATCGGAGCACACAACCACCCACAGGACGCGACGCGCATGTTCCATGTTGGACCGGGCCGCAGCCGAAAGGTTAAGCGCCGCCGAGCTCCTCGAGCACCTCGAGCATGGCGGCGCACCCGCCGGCTCGGGCACGCCATTCGGCTACCACAACGCACTCATCATGGTGCGCACCGCGCAAGCCGACCTGGCCGGTGCGCTCGGCGAGTGCGCGGCGATGGTCGAAGCGGGGCAGGCTCCGCCATTCGCCAACGACGCCGAGGGCCGGACCATGGTGCTGCTGAAGCAGCACTGGCACGAGGCCTACCTCTGGCGCATGGTCGCCGAGACCACGAACGGCTGGTACCGCGGCGCGGCGTTGCACGCGGCCATGGCCGCGCGCGAGGCCTATCGCGCGCTCGCCACACCTCTCGGTACGTACAACGACTCCATCGCCGTGCTCGACGGCTTCTTTGCCGTCCACGACGGCCGCAAGGACGACGCGCTGGCCGCCGCTCGCCTCGTCGATGTGGCCGAGAACTACGACGTCGAGGACCTCTACCTGACGCAGATGGCGTTCGCCTTCGGTGGCGACGCGGTCAGCTCGGCGAACGTGCGCGCGCGCATTGCCGCGCTCGACGAACCCTCGCTCGCGGTGCCCATCATCGCCACCTGGCTCCGCCGCGACGCACAGGCCGCCTCGGGCGGCCCGGTGCTGTGGTCGCCGCGCCATCCGCGTGGTGCGCACGAATAGCTGGCGCCCAGCGGGCGCGTGCCCGCCGACCAGATGGCCCGTGCTGCGAGCGCACCCCGCGGGTCCGACTGCCGCTCGTCGCGCTCGATGCTCCCCGGGGTCGACCTGCGATCGCTCGTGCTAGCTTCGCGGTCGCCCGCACTCACGCGAGGTCCACCCGAGTCGCCATGACCACGAATCTGCCCATCTTCGAGTTCGTCCTCACCAACTACAAGAACTTCAACGCGCGCGCGACCCGCGACGCGCTGCTGGCCTACTGGAAGCACATCGAGACCGGCGGCAAGATGTTCTGGGCGGTCGCCGGCGCCATGTCGTCGGCGCAGCTGGGTCTCACGCTCGCTCCCGCCATTCGCGCCGGGCTCATCCACGGCTTCTCGGTCACCGGCGCCAACCTCGAGGAGTCGCTGTTCCGGCTGGTCGCGCACCGGCATTACAAGGACTTCCCTGACTACCGCTACCTCACCAAGCAGGACGACACCAAGATCCTCGACGACAGGATGCGTCGGGTCACCGACACCAGCATCCCCGAGGACGAGGCGTTCCGTGCGGTCGAGAAGTTCGTCGTCCCCATGTGGACGAACGCGACCGAGAAGGGCGAGCGCCGCTTCTGGCACGAGTACTTCTACGAGCTCATCCAGACCATCCCTACAGAGCTCTACCAGGGCAACCCGGAGGAGAGCTGGCTGCTCGCCGCGGCGCGGGCGCGGCTGCCCATCGTGGTTCCAGGCTACGAGGATTCCACCTTCGGCAACATCTTTGCGTCGCACGTGAAGCGCGGCGAGTGCAGCGCGTCGATCGCCAAGTCGGGCATCGAGTACATGGCCGCCTTCTACGACCAGTACCGCGAGCTCTCGGCGGGTGCTGGCGTCGGCTTCTTCCAGATCGGCGGCGGCATTGCCGGCGACTTCCCGATCTGCGTGGTGCCGTCGCTGAAGTACGATCTCGAGGAGCCGGCCAAGCCCTGGGCCTACTTCTGCCAGATCTCCGACTCCACGACCTCGTACGGCTCGTACTCGGGCGCCACTCCCAACGAGAAGATCACCTGGGACAAG
Source organism: Haliangiales bacterium (assembly GCA_046595695.1). Taxonomy (GTDB): domain Bacteria; phylum Myxococcota_A; class Polyangia; order Haliangiales; family SHYZ01; genus JBKJOI01. The sequence continues at coordinate 4,602 of JBKJOI010001006.1, forward strand.
CTGACCGAGACGACGCCGATGTTCGTGATCGAATCGGACGCGACCATCGTCGCGCCACTTTTGCTCAGCGCGCTGCTCGAGTGCAAGCGTCACCCGGCCGAGGCCAACGCGCTGATCGCGAAGGCAGGCTGCTAGGAGCCGTCCTGCGGCCGGGCTGCCCTCCCACGCGGCGGCCGCGGCCACGGGCGCTGATCGGGAGCGCTGCGCCGCAGACAAAGTTTCCGTCAGCCAGGGCAGGTTCCCCAGGTGTGAACGGCTAGAATCGCGTCGTGTCCCCCAAGATCGAAGCCCTGATTCTCGAATTTACGAGCCAGCTCGAAGAACTCGTCCGGAGCCAGCTGCGCGCAGCGATAGCGACAGCCCTGGACACCGTGTTCGCGAGCAAGGCCTCCAGGCCCCGTCATCGTCGCGAACGCGTGCGGCCCCAGGTCGAGCCCGCGCCGACGCCAGGTGACCAGGCGCTCTCTCCGGCGCCGGCCTCACCACCCGACGTGGCGCCCGCAACGCCGCCCGAGAGCGACGGCAAGCGCCGTGGCTGGACGCGCGAATCCGTGGTCGCCGAGCTGGGGACGTGGCTGTTGACCGGGACGGTCGTCGAAGCCGCCTTCGTGACCAAGCACGGGAAGCCCGGGCTGGTTGCCGCGGCGAGGAAGCACTTCGGCCGCTTCGACGCCGCGCTGAACGCGGCGAACGTGCACCTGGCTCGCAGGTACCCGGAGGGTCCGCCGACGGCGAATCGTAGGCAGGGGAGTGCCTGAGACTCGCTCTATACTCGGGTCGGTAGACGGCGGGCGCGGCCGGGTGCGAAACGATGAACGACCTGGATGCTCTCGTGACTGATGCCTCCGCCGTCGCGGCCTCGCTGCGCGAGATCGCGGCCTACCTGACGCTCGAGAAGGAAACCTACAAGGCGCGCGCGTACGAGCGCGCCGCCAAGGTGGTCGAGAACACGCGTGAGCTCGAGACGCT
>JBKJOI010000138.1:0-13898 GCA_046595695.1 Haliangiales bacterium
CCGACCGCCGCGCCTTCGCCCGCCCCAACCCAGGTGGCGCCGCCCGTCGCCGCGCCGGGCGCCGCCGCGCCGGCCTCCGACTTCATGGATACCCGCCTCTCGTTCACCTGCACGAACGAGGACATGCTGCGCGAGGCCACCGTGCTGCCGTCGGCACCCGGCTTCCACTGCGGCCGTCCCAACAGCCTGGGCGTGCTGTTCTTCGACAACTACGACACGCGCTTCTCGGGCTTCGAGACCATGTCGCACCTGGCGCTCTACAAGCACTACGACCAGGGCCACAAGGACTTCGAGGCCGGCTTCATCGTGCGCCTGAACGAGTTCTCCGAGGACACGATCAAGCTGTCCGACGGCGGCTCGTACATCCGGCTCGGCTGGTTCTTCGACGAGAAGCGCGAGAAGAAGGACGGCATCGCGCTGGTCGCGTTCCCGGTCTCGTCCGACCGCATGCGCCTCGGCTACAGCTACCGGATCTCCTGGGGTGGCTCGCCCGAGTTCTTCAAGGCGAACCCCGACGCGCCCGGCTCGGCCGGCAAGAACCCCGAGTCCACGCCTGGCGCCAAGCTGCAGCTCGACTACGGCACCGCTTACGCCTACGTCGGCGTGAAGTCGTCGCTGCTCCTCGATCCCGAGATCAACGAGAAGCGCAGCGTGCTCGCCTTCCTGGGCGGCGCGGGCATCGACGTCACCCCCATGCTGCGCATCGACGCCAACGGCGGCATCTTCGACCGCGGCAAGAACGAGTCGGAAGACGTGCTGGGCGAGCCGGTCGTGCTCTACGGCGGCTCGGTGCAGATCGCGCTGCACGACGGCATGCCGGTCGGATCGTCGATCGACTACGCGCTCTACCGCAACCAGCCGGAGAACATCGCGCGCCTGTTCAAGAAGGAGAGCTACCCGGGCGGCCTGTCCTGGCTGGTGTCGGGCGAGGCCACGATGATCTTCCAGACGCTCAAGGACCCCGCCTCGAACGGTTCGACCGAGACGCAGCGCGGCTACGCCGGCGACATCAACGCGCGCGTGAAGCTGAACAACACCCGCTTCAAGCTCGACTTCATGACCCGCGACCTCGCCTTCATCCTGCACTCGATCCCGTCCTTGCCGACCTACTCGGCGTTCCCCGAGGTCTACGAGACCACGCCCGAGATCTTCGTCTCGGCGGGCGTCGATCAGTACCTGCCCGCGTGGGCGGCCACTGTCGGACTGACCATCGGCCTCGACATCCCGGCGACGCTGGCCGTGCCCAGCGGCCCGGACATCCCGGGCAACCTGACCGACTCGACCACGCTGGTCGTGCGTAACGAGTCCGACCGCACGCCGCTCCCGGTGGGCGAGGGCGTTGCGGCCATCCTGGCGCTCAAGGCGAGCGCCAAGATCGATCTCGCCGACGGCTTCGCGGCTTTCGGCGAGCTCTACTACCAGTACGACGCCAACGCGATCCGCTACGACCGCAGCGGTCCCGACGAGACCTTCGAGGTCGAGTTCGGCAACTTCAACCAGCTCGGCTTCAACATCACCCTGCAGGCCCGCTTCTAGTCCGAGCCCCCGCGCGCGCGCGGCTTCGACACACCTGTAGCTCGTTCGCACATTTCCTTCCGATCTAGCTCGCCACGGCCCGGGAATCCTCGGGCCGCGTGGGTATGGCGTTTGCAAACCGCCAGCGCCAGGGGAATGGAGGCGATCATGACCAAGGTGCAAGAGCTGCTCTCCAAGCTGGCGGGCATGGCCAAGATGGCTAAGGCAGCGCTGAGCGGGGATGCGGGGATCCTGAACACGCTCGCCGGCGAGCACGCCGAGGTCGCGCTGCTCATGACCGCGGTCGTCGAGGACTGTGCCAGCGAGAACGACACCGCGTGTCTCGAGGCCCGCCGCGAGCTGTACGGCCGCGTCCGCGCGGCGCTCGTGTCGCATGCCCAAGCCGAGGAGGCCGAGCTCTACGCCGTGCTGCAGGCGCACCTGCCCACCCGCGATCGCGCCGCGCACAGCGTGCTCGAGCACCGGGAGATCGAGCACCTGCTCCGGCGTCTGGACGGTCTGCCGGTGGCCGACCTGCACTGGCTGCCCGTGTTCACGACCCTGCAGATGCGGGTCGAGGCGCACGTGACGCAGGAGGAGACCGTCCTCTTCGAGGAGGCCAAGCGCGTCCTCGACAACCGGACGTTGCGCGAGATCGACGACCGCTACCAGGCGACCAAGAAGCGGATCGAGGCGGGGCTGCAGGTGGGGCGCGCCCCCGGCGCCACGCAGACGCCGCTGCCGCTTTAGCGGGACGCATGCATCTCCTCGAGATCGCTGGACGGGTCGTCGTCGTCTACGTGGCGCTCCTGATCATGCTGCGCCTGGCGGGCCGGCGCGAGATGACGCAGCTCACACCGATCGACCTGCTCACCATCCTGCTCATCTCCGAGACGGTGAGCCCGGCGCTGACGGGAGACGATTCTTCGCTCGGCACCGGGCTGTTCGCGGCGGCGGTGTTGCTCGTGGCCGCGGTCGGAGTGAGCTGGTTGACGTTCCGTCACCGGCGGCTCGACCGGGCGCTCGAGGGCAAGGCGCTCGTGCTCGTCGATCGCGGCAAGCTGCGCGGCGAGGTCATGCGCGAGCAGCGCATCACCGATCAGCAGCTGCGCACGGCGCTGCACGAGCACGGCCTGCTCCATGTCGATCAGGTCGCGAAGGCGTTCGTCGAGCCGGACGGGAACATCACGATCATCAAGAAGGACGACCTGCCGCGCCGGGACGACGGCCGCACCGAGAGGGCAGGCTAGGTTGGCGGCGCGGTGGCAGGGCGCTCGTCGCGGCGGAGCAGTCCGCGGCGCCTCCAGCTGACGCGCATGAGCCAGGTCCGGGGTTCGGCCACGGGAGATGCCGCAATCCGTGGTGGTGGCGGGGGCCTGGACCAGCCGGCGAACCAGCTCGCCGACGAGCAGGGATCGATGCCGTCCATGGGCTCGGTGCCGCGGTCGGCGATCCCCACGGGGTGCTTCTCGTAGTTCTTGTAGACGTACACGATCGCGTTGCGGACCTCGGTCGGCGTGGCCAGCGCGTGGCCGTGGTACCTGTCCGCGAACAGCGAGCCGCGCCGGCCCAGCTTGTTGTTCACGCGCCGGGCGAGCCCCGACGCCAGCCCCTGCACGCCCCGCGCAAGCGCTGCCCTGCTGGTCGCTTCCACGATCAGGTGCACATGGTTCGGCTGGATGGAGAAGTGAACCACCCTGAACGTGCGCCGCCGCGCCTTCTGTCGGGCCCAGTTCGCCGTCGCCGCGCGCCTGAGCCCCGTGCCGATGGCTCCCGCGAGCTTGTGCCCACGCAGACTGGGCACGCCCCGCTTCACCTTCAAGGTCACGTGCACGGGCTGATTCGCGTCATGCCATGGCCTCGCCCGGTGCTCGATCCAGCTGCCCTTCCGCGTGGGCTTGCGCCCCGCGTTCTTCCGCTTCCCGCCCCACGTCCGCGGCGCCGGCAGGGCGAGCTCCATTTGCGGGGTTTTCCGTCGATACAAGATTAGGCAAAGTAGCTAGATCGGCAACCACGGTCAAGCCAAACCTTGACTCAAGGTGACGTCGCGCCCTCGCGCGCCATGCTGCGGCTTCTTCTCACCGCAGGCGGAGCCGCGACCAGCGCCGTGACACGACCTCACCGGAGCCGATCACCTCCCGCACCCTTCACCAGCCTCTGAGCTGACCCGAAGGATGCCCTTGTCAGCCCGCCGCGGCGCTGCCGCAGCCCGCCGCGGCGCTGGCGCAGCCCCGCCTCGCTGCAGCGCGCGGCCTCGACCGCCGCGCTGACCGATCGGGCCTTGGGACGGGCCGTGCTGTGCATCCGGCCCGGTGACGCGAGCTACAGCCAGGCCCGCGCGACCGCCGTCGTGCCCCGTGGAGGGCGAGCGACCGTCGCGGTCGAGAGCGTGCACCTGCGCGACAAGGACGCCGTCGGCGACGCCGGCATCGGCCTCGACTGGCGCTATGTGCCGCCGCGCGTGCTCGACGTCCGCAGCGGCGGCCGGCGGCGCTCGCCCAGATCCGCCCGGCGACTCCATTGTCTCCGTCGATGGCGCGCCGGCCACGCAGCTGTCCGCGAGCGCGTTCCTCTACCTCATGCGGAACCACCAGCCGGGTGACCGCGTCAGGCTCGGGATCCGGCGACCTGGCGCCAGCGCCGACCTCAGCGTCACGGTGATCCTGGACGCGGGCCCCGAACGCTAGCCAGCAGGGTCGGGAAGCCCATGCCCAGTTCCTCGCAGAGCCCGATGGCCGCGCTCCGACCGGTTCAGGTCGGCGCCCGGATCGCGACGCTCTACGAGGCGGAGTGGATCCACATCCAGGCGACCCTCGAGGCGTGTCTGGGCAATGTGAGCCGGGCGGCGAGGTGCCTCGGGCTGTCGCGCCAGTCCCTCCAGCGCAAGCTGCGCCGCCTGCCGCCTCCGACGCTGGTTGACACCGGAGACGGCGGGCTCGTCCGCTGACGCGGCGCACCCTGCGCGGCCGCGCTCAGTCCATGCCGTAGCGGATCATCTTCTTGCGCAGGCCCTCGCGCGTGAGCCCGAGGAGCGCCGCGGCCTTCACGCGGTTGTCGCGGGTCTTCGCGAGCGCCGCGCGGATGAGCTGCCGCTCGGCGCGCTCGACCAGCGCCGCGACGACCTCCTTGATGTCGCCCGGCTCGAGCTCCTCGACGAGCCGCCCGGGGCGGGCCTGCGCGACGCGCACGTGCTCGGACAGGTCGTCGAGGTGCACGAGGTCGGCGCGCTCGCCTTCGCCTTCGCGCGGCTCCCACACCGTGACCACGCGCTCGAGCTCGTTCTGCAGCTCGCGCACGTTGCCCGGCCAGTGCCAGGCCTCGAGCGCCGCGAGCGCCTCGGGCGCGAAGCCGCGGATGGGCCGGCGCTGCTGGGTGGCGAAGCGGCGCAGGAACTCGCCGGCGAGCAGGGCGATGTCGCTCTGGCGCTCGCGCAGCGGCGGCAGCCGCAGCGGCACGACGTTCAGCCGGTAGAAGAGGTCCTCGCGGAAGCGTCCCGCCGCGGCGTCGGCGCTCAGGTTGCGGTTGGTCGCGGTGACGATGCGCGCCTTGACCGGCCGCAGCTCGCGCCCGCCCACGCGCTCGACCACGCGCTCCTCGAGCACGCGCAGGAGCTTGGCCTGCACCGACAGCGGCAGCTCGCCGATCTCGTCGAGGAAGAGCGTGCCCTCGCCGGCGGCCTCGAACTTGCCGGCGCGGCGATCGACGCCGGTGGCCACGCCCTTCTCGATGCCGAACAGCTCGGCCTCGAGGAGGTTCTCGGGGATGGCGGCGCAGTTGATGGCCAGGAACGGCTGCGTCCGGCGCGCCGAGTTGAAGTGGATGGTGCGCGCGACCAGCTCCTTGCCGGTGCGGCTCTCGCCGGTGATGAGCACGGTCGAGTCGGTCTGCGACAGGCGGTGCACGGTGCGCAGCGTCTCCTGCAGCTTGCCGCTGTCGCCCAGGATGCCGGCGAACACGAAGCGGCCCTGCATCTCGGAGCGCAGCTGCACGTTCTCGTCGGCGAGGCGGTCGCGGGCGCCGCGCAGCTCGCGCACCAGGCGCGCGTTGTCGAGCAGCGCCGCGGCCTGGTGGGCCAGGATGGTGAGCAGGTCGAGATCGCGGGGCAGAAAGCGGCGCCGATCGGCGGGCGCGTCGACGTAGAGCAGCCCGGGCTGCGCGCGCTCGCGCAGGCGCACCGGCACCGCGAGCACCGAGCGCGCGGGCGGCCCTTCGACCATCGTCAGCACCGCGCGTGCCTCGCGCAGCACGCGGTCGACGATCGCCGACGCCGGCGCGGGCACGCCTTCGCCCGCGCTGCCCACGGTGAGCTCGTCGTCGCCGAGGCGAAGCACCACGCGCTCGGGCTCGAGCGTCGCCAGCGCGAGCTCGACGATGCGGCGGCGTAGCTCGCCCTCCGACACCTGTGGGTCGAGCGCCTGGCCCAGCTGGTAGAGCGTGCGTAGGGCGCGGCGGTCGTCGGTGAGTCGGAGCAGCTCCTCGTCGTCGACGGCCTGCGTCGAGGCGATCGAGCTGTCGGGCGTGAGGCCAGCCTTGGCGCTGTCGCCCGGCTGATCGACCGACTGGCGCGCGTCCACCTGCACGGTGGCGAGCGCGCGGCCAATCGCGATCTGGTCGCCATCGGCCAGCTGGGTGCGGCCGGCGATGATCTTGCCGTTCACGCGCGTGCCGTTCGTGGAGCCCAGGTCCTCGATCCACAGCGCGCCGTCCTGGGCCAGCACCTGCGCGTGCTCGCGCGAGACGCCGTCCTCGCGCAGGGTCACGTCGGCGGTCGAGGCGCGGCCGAGCACCGCGCGACCGCTCGCGAGCTCGTGGGTGAACGACTGACCATCGGAGAGCTCGACGCGCAGCGCGTACGGCGTGCTGGACACGTGGCGATGCTACGGCCTGGGCCGCGGCTGGACAACGGCTTTGACCGCGGCGCCGGGCGGGCCACACTTGCTCCATGGCCCAAGACGATCTGCCGCCGCTCATCAGCTCGCGCTCTCCCTCCTACGAGCGGGCCCGCCGCGAGCTTAAGAACCCCTCGCCGACCGGCGACCCCATCGTGGTCGCCCTGCTCAACCACCTGGTCGAGGCCGAGCACGACGCCGCGCGCGCCCACCGCGTCGCCGCCGAGGCGCTCGCAAGCGCGAACGCTGCGCTCGCCGATCGCCTACGTGAGCAGGCCAGCGGCCACGAGGCGCGTGGCCAGGGGCTCGGCGAGCTCGTCGGCTCGCTCGGCGGCTCGCCCCCGCGCGAAGGCGAGAGCCGCGACGTGCTCACCCACGGCGCCCGCGAGCTCGAACGCCTCACCGACGAGCCCGCGATCGTGGCCGCACTCGGCTCGCTCCGCACCGAGCTCGCCGCCGCCTACAACCAGGCCGCGCAGGACGAGCGCGTGCCGGCCGCGCAGCGCGCGTCGCTCGCGCAACTCGCGCCGGGGACCGCGTAGGGAGGGCGGGGGTGGGCGGGTTCGAGTCCCGTTCACCCCGCCTCCTGTTATGAGTAGATTTGAAGGCTCACATCGCGGTAGTAGCCGCAGTAGCAAGGCTTCGGTCGTTTCGGCCGTCGAACGCGGGCGCCAGCAGTGAAACGGGGCGGCGCAGGTCAGCGTCGATGCCAGCGCTGACGAGGTCGGCGCGCCGGGTGCATCCGTCCCGCGTGTCACTCGTGTGTCGGCGCGCGTGGCGAGAGGTGGCGAAATGTGTCGAAGTGAGTCGCCGACGACGAGCCCACGCGCGTGCACACGCTGGACGCGGCTCGTCATCGACGACGATCGGGTAGGTGCTTCAGCAGGAAGCCGGAGGATGGCGCGGCCAGGCCGCGACGCGCGGGACGAGCTACGGGCAGGTCAGCTGGTCTTTGCGGCAGTGCGCGAGGTTAAGGCACCGGCCGCCGCCGATGGGCTCGCAGCAGAACGGGCGCGGCGTGCGGCAGATCGCGCCCGCGGCAGCCTCGGCGGTGGGGTCCGCGAGCAGCGTGCGCTCGGCGGCCGGCGCCTCGTGGGTGCCGGGCGCGAGCAGCGTGCGCTCGGCCGAGCTCTCCGCGCCGTTGATCGAGGAGGCCGGCGTCGCGGTCGCCTCGCGCGCGTCCGGGCTGCAGGCGCCCGCCAGGGCCATGGTGGTGACGAACGACAGGAACAGGAATGCTTTCTTCATGCGTGGCTCCTTCTCGTGGTGATCACGAGGGTTGGGTGAACGTTGCCGCATGGTGCACTTGCACGGCCCGGGCCATGCACCGACACGTTCCCCGAAGAGCACCACCGCCACCGCCACCACCGCCTCTGCTCCGGCGCAGCGCTCGCGCAGCTCAGCTTCCGACGCGATTGCGACCCGCGTGCTTCGCGGCGTACAGGCGCTCGTCCGCGGCGCCGATGAGCAGCGCGGCCGTGAGCGGCGTCGCGGGGTCCATGCAAGCGATACCGAGGCTGACGGTCACCGTGAGCCGTTGCTCCTCCCACATGATCGGCTCCCCGCTGACGATCCCGCGGATCGCCTCCGCGAAGGTCAGGACGCCGGCAGCGAGCGTCTCCGGCAGGATGCAGCAGAACTCCTCACCACCGTAGCGCGCCAGCAGATCTTCGCGGCGGATGCGTGGCTTGAGTCGGCGGCAGACCTCCTTCAGCACGTGGTCGCCCGCGAGGTGGCCGTAGGTATCGTTGACGTTCTTGAAGTGGTCGAGGTCGAACATCACGAGGCCGAGAGGGTGCATGCGGCGCCGGGCGCGCGCGAGCTCGCGGTCGAGAAACTCGACCAGGTAGCGCTTGTTGTGCACGCCGGTCAGTCCGTCGAGGGTCGACAGCCGGTAGATCTCCTCGTGGTACGCGGCCTCGATGTTGGTGCCGGCGAGGAACTTGAGGACGGCCTCGCCGATGCGCACGATGTCGCCATCCCGCACCACGCACGAATCGATGCGCTGGTCGTTGATGTAGCAGCCGTTGGTCGAGCCGAGGTCCTCGAGGTTCCACCCTTCGGGGCTACGGAAGAAGCGGGCGTGACGCCGCGACACCGACTCGGTTTCGAGCGGGATGTCGGTCTCTGCAAGCCGACCGATCACATGCTCGGTGCCGGTCAGCGGATAGCGACGCCCCAGATTGGGGATCGAGCCGGGATGCATCACCACCACCACCGGCGTGGACCCGTCGCTCTTGCGCCCGCGGCGCGTCGGCGACCCAGCTCGGTTCAGGTCTAGGGTCCGAGTCTGGTCGTCTTCGCCATCGGTCATAGAGTCACCCCCGGTGCGTGTCAGCGAGAAGGAAGCGGGTGAACGCCCAGCATCATAGCCCAACCACCTCGACGTCACCGGGCTTCACCTGGAGCACGCCGCGACGGTGCTGCGGCAATGCCCGCGGGCCCGGCGCATCGACGACGATGGTGAGCGCGCAGATCTTTGACCGGGGCGGAGTGGAGTGCGCCCCGGATTGAGCTTGATCCACTCACGTGGACACCACTCGAGTTACACCCGGACAAGACGAGGCGAGTGGAGCTCTTCGACGGAAAAGAAGGCTTCGACTTCCTCGGCTGCCACCTGCACAAGCGCATGAGCGGACGCATCTGGGAGAAGGAGGATAAGAAGCTCTACTTCCTCCAGCGGTGGCCGTCGCAGCGCTCGATGCAGCGGATCAGGCAGCCCGTGAAGCAGCTGACCCACGGCGGCGATGCCACGCGGACCTGCGCGCGGTCATTGCTGACCTGAACCCGGTGCTACGCGGGTGGGGCGGCTACTTCCAGACCGGGAATGCCGACCCGGCGAGGTCGGCCGATGGACGCGTGAATCCTTATTTCCGCGCGGGCGGAAGAAGGATAGAAGGATCTACCAATGACGCGAATGATCGTGATCCTGCTGCTGGGGGTAGCGGCGTGCAGGGCCGAGCGCAGCCCGGCACCACGCGCAGCCGCTTCGCGCGACGCAGGCACGCGCGAGCGCGAGCCCGTTCGGCACCTGGATCCCCCCGCCGCGCCGGGCGCGATGGCGCCCAACCTCGAGGCCGCGGGCGACGCGGTGCTGGCCACCTGGCTCGAGCGCAGCGGGACGACGCATCGACTTCGCTTCTCGCGGCTCTCCGGTGAGACGTGGAGCGATCCGGTCACGGTCGTCGAGAACGATGGGATCGTCGCCAACTGGGCCGACGTGCCTTCGGTCACCCAAGGCGCGGGCGGCGTGCTCGTGGCGCACTGGGCCGAAGCCACCGACACACGCGGCGAAGCCTACGACGTCATCCTGGGGCGATCCACCGATGCAGGCCGGACCTGGCAACGCATCGGCCCAGCCCACGACGACGGAACCGCCAGCGAGCACGGCTTCGTCTCGCTCGTCCCCGATGGTGACACCGTGCGCGCTTTCTGGCTGGACGGCCGCGACCTGGTCGGTGGCCACGCCACGGGGCATGGCTCGCACGGCGCCATGACGCTACGAACCGCCGTGATCAGGGGCGCGGTGAGTGAAGGTGCATCCGTCGATACAAGGGTCTGCGACTGCTGTGGGACCGGTGCCGCCTCGACCGCGGACGGTTCGCTCGTGGTCTACCGGGACCGCTCCGACGACGAGATACGGGACATCTCGATCGTGCGGCGCATCGACGGCAAGTGGACGGCGCCGCACAGCATCCACGACGACGGCTGGAAGATCGCGGGCTGCCCGGTCAACGGTCCCGCGGTCGATGTGCACAAGAATCGCGCGGCTGTCGCCTGGTACACGTATGCAGATGCACGACCGGGCGTACGCGCCGCCTTCTCGGAGGACGGTGGGGCCACGTTCGGGCCCCCGGTCGAGGTGGATCGACCGCTGGCCCGACACGCACCGGTCGGGCGCGTCGGCATCGTCCTGGATGAAGACGGCGACGCGATCGTGAGCTGGCTGGCGTCGGAGCGGGACCACGGGACCGTGTACCTGCGGCGGGTGACCGCTGACGGCAAGCTGGGCGCGCCACGGGCCGTCGTCGAGAGCTCGCCTGGAAGAGACGCGGGCTTCCCGCGCCTGGCACGCCATGCCGACGGTGTGATCGTGGCGTGGACCGAGGCGAGCCAGCCGTCACGGGTGCGTGCGGCGCTCATCCGCCTGAGCGACGTCCCAAGGGCGATGCGTTCACCCGACGTCGCCGCCTCGGCGCAGCCGGAGCGTCGCGCGGTCGTCGGGCAGGCCGCGCCGACGTTCGCGGCCCAGTTGCTCGACGGAGCGGCCGCTGCGCTGGCGGCGCTGCGCGGCGAGGTCGTGCTGGTGAACCTGTGGGCCACCTGGTGTGAGCCCTGCCGGCAGGAGTTGCCCGTGCTCGTGGCGCTGCATGAACGATGGGCCGCACGAGGGCTGCGGGTGATCGGCGTCAGTGTCGATCAGCAGCGCTCGCCTGCCGAGGTTCGCGCCTCCGCGGAGCGGCGCGGCGTGCCCTACGCGATCTGGGTGGACCGCGAAGACCGCGCTTCTGACCTCTTCGGCGCGGGCGCCCTGCCCGTCACCCTGCTCATCGACCGCAAGGGTGTCATCGTCTGGCGGCACGACGGCGCCATCAGCTCCGAGGACGCTTCGCTGGAAAGCGCCATCTCGGCATCGCTCGCCCGCTGAGCGTGGTGTCGTTGCATCCAGGGGAGCGCGCGCCGCATCCTCCAGGTAGGCGGGGAGCTGTACTCAGGATTGCGGGTGGCTCTCAGGCAAGGCCGAGGCTCCGCCGGGCGCGGGCGCGCGCACGAAGATCCACGCCGCGTCGAAGAGCAGCAGTTCCAGCCCGACGGTGACGGCCAGGCGCGCGAGCAACCCGCAGAGGGTGACCCACCCTGGCGGCCCCCAACCCTCGGGCACTTCCACGATGCCGACCACGATGCCGACCGGCCCGACGAGCTCGCCCTTCTGGTCGCCACGAATCACTTCGGCAACCTCGGAGAACCTCTCGCGGGCCGTCGCCAGCGGGGTCGCGGCCGCCATACTGAGGGCGTACGGCCACGTGACCTCGCGTGGCTTGTGGGTCGAGAAGAGGCCCACGCCGATGCGATAGCGGCCCTCGTCCAGAACCGGGATGACCTGGAAGTCGAGACTGGCCTCGGCCCTACGCACGCCAACCGTGAGGGGCATGCCCTGGCTGGCCTGCACGAGCTCGCCGAGATTCGAGTCGGGCGCGAACGGCTGCCCTCCTACCTCGAGCAACTCGTCACCGGGCTTCACCCTGCCGTCGGCCGGGGCGCCGGGAATCACCCCGGTGACGACGACGACCTCTGCGCGCTGGCCTGCGCGAAGCCGCCCGCCGGACGAGCGCACTGGACGCTGCAGCTACTCGCGAATGAGATGGTGCAGCTGACGGTTCACGAGACGATCTGCGACGAGACGATCCGTCGCCGGCTCGGCGAGATGCTGCTCAAGCCGTGGCAGGAGAAGATGTGGTGCATCCCGAAGGTCGACGCCGAATTCGTCGCCCGCATGGAAGACGTGCTGGCGCTCTACACCGAGCCTCCGCGCGATGCGCCGACCGCCGCCGCGGCGATCGCCGAGGTGCGCGCGGCGCGCACGCTGGCGACGGCGCCCAGCGCCGCGGCGGCCGCGGCCCGCGCCGAGATCGACGCGTGGCTGCTCGCGCACGCGTGGGCGCGGCAGTAACGCTCGCGCGCTGGCGCGGCGACCGGCGCGAGCCTGCAACGGCGGTCAACGGAAGGGAACGGAACGGAACGGAGCGGCAAGCTTCGATCGACGCGTGCTATCGAGCGCCCTGGCCCCAGACGGCGCCGAAGACCGCGCCCGCGCCCAGGCGGGGCTCGAACACGCGCTGCCACTGTTCGCGCGAGTAGGCGTTGGCGATGCCGGGGTAGCGCGCTGCGATCGCGACCGGATCGACCGGGGAGGCGGTCAGCACGTCGGCCTCGAAGGCCCGACGGGTGACGTTCGGGATGCCGCGCGCGAGCACGGTGCCGACCAGGAAGCGGAAGCGCACGCCATCGTGGTTCGAGGGGTCGAGCAGGCGGTGGGGACCGGCCTCGAAGGCCGCGTCGGTGAGCTCGTGCCGCGGCACCGCGAGGTAGTCGGGGACGCCGTCGCTGGTCATCACGGGCAGCCCCTGCACCCCGGCGAGCACCAGCGTGTGCGCCATGTAGCCGCGGACCACCCGGCCGTCCGCGGCGGTGACCACGTACATGTTCCAGTCGCTGGTGCGGAAGCGGGCCTCTTTCTCCCAGCTGTCGTTGGTCTCGGCGCCCCAGCGGCCCTGGACGCGCACGAGCTTGACGCTCGCGTCGGCGGGCGCGGGCTGCCACGAGTTCTTCGGGTCGGCGACCGCGTGAGCGTAGACGGCGTTCCGGACCGCCGGCGTCACCGACTGGACGTCGATGCGGCCGGAGACGATCGGCTGGTTCCAGATCTGCGGGTTGTAGACACCCGACGCGTTGTGCTCGTCGTTCCAGATGTCGACACGAAGGCCCTGACCGCCGGTCATCACGTGCTGCGCGACGGCCTTTAGCAGGGTCTCCGGCTTGACGAAGGAGTCGATGGTGATCGAGTCGGCGATGCCGAGGCTGTACGAGACGGCCATCAGTTGATTGCCGAGATCGGCGCGGCTCAGCCACTGCCCGAAGATCCACACGCCCCGCTGGCCTGTGCTACCGGCCACGTCGACGAGGTTGCTCAGCCGGTTGTCGAGCGCGTTGTGGGTCCAGCCCTGGCAGATACCGGCCCAGGCGGGCGTGTTCGACGACGGATCGTAGTAGGCGGGGCTGTGCGCGGTCGCGGTGAAGGTGGTGAACTGCGACAGCGCGATGCCGCCCTCGAGCGCCGCGTTGTCGAGCGCGCGGTCGGGCCCCTGGGTGTCGAGCGCACGCGTCGCGTCGAGGCTCGAGGTGCTCGCGAAGTGCGGCGCGCGCGAGCCGTGGCGCATGAACAGCACCCCGTCGCGCTTGGCCGCGTAGCCACGGCTGTGGCTGGCGATGCCGGTGCTCGCCTCCTTGCTGCCATCGGCCAATAGGTACATGGTGTCGTCGTCGAGGAAGTCGGTCGCGCCCGGGACCAGGCGATAGATCTCGTTGTCGAGCGGCACGTCTCCGGGCCGGTCGCCCGACGCCGCCAAGAGGAGCGTCTCGACGGCGGCATCGGTGAGGCGGCGGTCCTGCGCGGCCACCTCGGCGATGAAAGCCGCCGCCTTGTGATTCTGGCCCTTCCACTTCTTCGTGAACGAGGCGAGGCCGTTGGCCTCGCCGACGTCGATGGTGCCATCGCGACCCGCATCGGCGTAGAGACGCAGCAGGGCAGCCTCGGCGGGGATGGCGCGGTCGAGGACGACCGCCGTCGCCGACGGATCGTCGCACTTGCCCGAGCAGGCCTCCGGCCCGGCGGAGGCCTGCTCGTCGATGGCGCAGGCGGGAAGGGCGAGGGCGAGCAAGAGCGTTCCGATGGCGTGTCGATTCATGATCTTTCCTCGGCAGCGAGTAGGTGTG
>JBKJOI010000176.1:0-10504 GCA_046595695.1 Haliangiales bacterium
GGGCTGACGGCTCGGTCGCCGGGACGTGGGCTCCGAGAGGAGCGACCGGCTCGACCAGCTGCTCGGCGGCTACCTGGGCCGGGGTCGGTAGGTTTTTGGGAGCTTCGTCGCCACGCGCGGGCAGCGACACTATCGTCACGAGCGACAAGACGACGGCTGCACGAGCTCGGCGAGACACCGGGAGTGGTCTATACGCGGCGTCCCCGCCTAGCAAGGGCGAAGCCTTGCGACCGTCGGCCCTGCGTGACTTGAAACACGGACACAACCTGGCAAATGTTGAACCTTGCTTGAGTTCCGACCGGTCTCGTACTAACCTGTCCGCAGAAGTTTGGGACTGCGCATGGCTCTGACGTGCGAATAAAGTACGAAACCTAGCTTTGTTTGGATCGACTCTTGGTTATCTGGAAAGCACGAGCTTCAATAACGTCGTTGGTGTTTATGCTGCAGCGCGTTAGCTTCGGCAGGCACACTGACGCCTTGGCTGGTACGCCGACGGCACTCTCGGTGCTCGGCCCGGAACCCGCGTCAGAGGAGGCAACTCCGTGCTGACGGCAGGGCTCCTGGGCCTCCTCATCAAGGCCCTCACCACGATCGTTTTCGTGAATCGTTACATCGCCGGCATCGTGCTGCGGCTCCTGCGTGGGCGGAAGTTCGACGAGACGATCGAGGGCTTCGAGCCCACGGTCGAGGTCGTCATACCCATGTTCAACGAGGGCGAGAGCATCGTCGAGACGCTGCAGAGCCTGCTCGCCCAGGCCTACCCGCACGAGAAGCTGCGCATCACGGTGGTCGACGACCGCTCGTCTGACGACAGCTACGAGCACGCCACGAACGTGGCCCGGTTCTCCAAGGGCCGGGTTCGCGTGCTCAAGAACCCCCGCAACATCGGTAAGCGCCATTCCATCATCCGGGCGGTCCGCGAGAGCGCGGCCGAGATCATCGTCTCGGTCGACTCCGACGTCGTGGTCGATCCGAACGCCATCCGCGAGCTCATGCGCCGCTTCGTCTCGCCGCAGATCGGCGCGGTCGGCGGCCGGATCGACGTCCGCAACATGCGCGAGAACTGGCTGACGCGCATGCAGGTGGTGAAGTACTGGTACGCCTACTCGTTCCTCAAGAACCTGGAGTGGGCGTTCAAGCGGATCATGTGCCTTTCCGGGTGCTTGACCGCGTACCGCCGCCACGTGCTCATCGAGCTCGAGCCGGTGCTGGCGAGCCGCGAGATCCTGGGCGTGCCGATCAAGTACGGCGAGGATCGCTTTCTGACCCGTAAGATCGTCGCGGCCGGCTACCTGACCACCATGACCAACGACGCGATCTGCCGGACGTTCGTGCCGACCACGCTCGCCGAGTACTTCTCGCAGCAGCTGCGCTGGCGCCGCTCCAACATCGTCGACTACGTCGGCGGCATGTCCCACGTGTGGCGGCTGAACCCGATCATCGCGATCCACTTCTTCTCGCTGTTCGGCCTGCTGATCGCCTACCCGGCGCTGGTAGCCCGCTCGATCGTGCGCGGTAACTTCATCCCGCTGCTGGTCGTGCACCTCGTGGTCGCGTTCGGCCTGGGCGTGGTCTACCGCTGGTACGTCCGCAACCAGAAGGCGGAGTACCGCGTGTCGGCCTTCGCCTTCGTGCCCATCGCGATCGTGATGCCGGTGATCTACGCCCTGCTCACCCCGGTCGCCCTGTTCACGCTCGATTCGTCGAGCTGGGAGACGCGGCACCACGGCGGCGGCGACGACGACGACGGCACCGCGGTGCCGGTGCCCGCGCCCGCCGCGGCGCCCCTCAAGGCTCACCCGGCCGCGATCGGCCTGACCACGGCCCGTGAGGCCACCGCCAGCCGGTCTCACTCGGCGCTGCGGATAAGCGAGTAGCAAGATGCCCAGCCCCCTAGCGAAGGAACAACCCGGACGTGCCCGCCTGCTGCTGCAGCCGGCGATCGTCAAGCTCTACCGCCTGACCGGCATCGTCGCGCTCGCGGTGATCCTGGTCGCGCTGCTGACCTTCATCACGGTCACGATCTTCTATTACTTCAACCACACCTGGGTCCGCCCGGTGATCCTCTCGCCTACGCACGCGCGGGTCATGGAGGCCGGGGCGGCGCTGAACGACGCCCGCCAGCGCAAGAGCGAGCTCGAGAGCGAGCGCGCCACGACCGCGGCCGAGCTGGCGCAGATCGAGCGGATGATCCCATCGAACCAGAAGTTCGAGACCGACGCGGCGCCGCTCCTGTCCGGCCCGCTCAGGTCGGCTGATCAGGCGCTGGTGCGGCGCGAGCTCGATCGCTCGGTGCTCGAGCGCCAGGAGGCCGAGGGCAAGCGCGCCATGCTGACCGCGCGGATCTCGGAGCTCGACGGCCGCATCGTCGATCAGCTCGAGCTGGTGAAGCGGCTGTCCGATTCGCCGTACGCGCGCGCCACCAAGGAGCGCAACGTGGTCGGCTTCGTGCCCTACCAGAACCTCACCAACGTGCAGCCGGGCGTCACGCTCTACGGCTGCTCGTGGGGACTGATCGGCTGCCACAAGGTCGGCAAGGTGCTCTCGCTGCTCGAGGGCGAGGTCCAGGACGTCCACCCCCATGACGCGAGCGCCCAGCGCGGCATCATGGTGGAGTTCGAGCTCACCGACTCTCAGGCTGCCGAAGACAACGTCCTTTTCGCCGGCTCGAAGCCCTTCTGGTGGCTCTAGTCGCGGCCGGACGTTCGTAGGACGTTCCAAAGAGGTACCCATGCTGTCGACCACGAGGAAGAACACGACCGGAGAGCACGACGCGATCGACGTCGACGCGCCGACCTTGTCGCTGGTCGTCCCCTGCTACAACGAGCAGTCGAACATCGCGCCGTTCCTCGAGAAGTGCACCGCCGTGCTCGAGAGCATCGGCGAGACCTACGAGATCGTGTTCGTGAACGACGGCAGCCGCGACAACACGCTGCCCATGCTCATCGCCGCCGCCTCGCAGCACCCGCATGTGCGCGTGGTCGGCCTGGCGCGTAACTTCGGCAAGGAGGTCGCGCTCACCGCCGGCCTCGCGCACGCGCGCGGCCGCGCCGTCATCCCGATCGACGTCGACCTGCAGCACCCGCCCGAGCTCATCATCGAGTTCGTCAAGCGCTGGAAGGCCGGCGCCAAGATGGTCATCGGCGTGCGCTCGAACCGCGACGAGGAAGGCTGGCTGCGGCGCAAGCTGTCGCAGGCGTTCTACCGGGTCCTCGACAAGATGACCCGCGTCAAGGTGCCGCCCAACGCCGGCGACTACCGGCTGCTCGATCGCCAGCTCGTCGACGTCCTGAACGCCATGCCCGAGCGCTGCCGCTTCATGAAGGGGCTCTACGCCTACCCCGGTTTCAAGACCGAGAGCGTCGAGTTCCAGGCGTTGCCGCGGCTGCACGACGTGAGCAGCTGGCAGCTCTGGAAGCTGTGGAACTTCGCCCTCGACGGGGTGTTCTCCTTCTCGCGCGCGCCGCTGCAGGTGTGGACGTACATCGGCCTGCTGAGCGCGCTCGGCGCGTTCGTCTACCTGATCATCACGCTGGTGCAGCGGCTCGTCTACGGCGTGGACGTGCCCGGTTACGCGTCATTGCTCATCGTCATGCTGTTCTTCAACAGCCTGCTGCTGGTGTCGAACGGCATCATGGGTGAGTACATCGCGCGCATCTTCGACGAGGTGAAGGGCCGACCGCTCTACGTCGTCGAGAACGTGTGGGGCGAGGGCCAGCCGGCGGTGTCGAGCGGCACGCCCGCGCGGCACGCACAGGCGCCCTTGCCGGCGCCGCTGGTCGTGCAGCGCGGCGAGACAGACGCCAGCGCCGCGCCCGCCAAGGTCACCACCCGCGCCGGCCGGTAGCCCGGGTTCGAGGGCTCGGGCGCCGGCCCTCGAGCCGACGCAGGCCGGTGTCACGACGCATCGGACACTGTCTCAGACTGTAACGCCTGCGTCCGACCCAGGCCTGTGACGGGTCCACGATGATTCGCCAGGTTAGGACCTCGATCACCGTGGCGCGGCGCGTGCACCAGGCGCGACGCCATGAGGACCTGGATCTCACTCGCGTTCTTCCTGTTCGGGCTCGCTGCCTGCGACCCGCCCGAGAAGGACCTGCGCTCCCATTTCGGCGACGGCGGCACCTGCAGCCGCAACCCCGCCATCCTCGATGATCTCATCGTGCACCCGCAGGCGTGCACGACCACGGCGGCCTGTCCCGTCGGCAGCTTCTGCCGCGCCGAGACCGGGGTATGCGACTGGAGCTGCCTGAGCGACAGCGACTGCGGCCTGGGCACGTGCGACTGCGACGGTGTGTGCCAGGCCGTGGGCCAGGCCGACGCCGGGATCGCCAGTGATCCGGTGTGCCCGCGCAATCAGGCTCGGCTCGACGAGCTCAACCTGTGGCCGCACCAGGTCTGCACGCTCGACGAAGACTGCCCGAACGGGTCGCACTGTAGCGACGGGCGCGGCTACTGCGAGTGGGAATGCCTGCCCGAGGGCGCGCTGGCCTGCGCCGCGGGCACGGTCTGCGACTGCAGCGGTCGCTGCGAGACGCCGGGCGCCGGACCCGCGACGCCGCCGGTACGCCAGTACCGCTTCGAGATGTCCACGCACATGCTGTGGGTCCCCGCGGGCTCGGCGACCTCGCCGTGGCCCCAGCGCCGCCTCCAGGTGACCATGGTCGCGCCGGATCTCGCGACGCTGGCAAGCCTCGGCGTCAACCAGTACGCGCCGGCGCTGCTAGCCACGCCGACCCACGGCGTGCAGGTCTTCTGCGGCGAGGGGCCGATCACCGAGTGGCGCGCGAGCTGCGCACTGGCCGAGTGGTCGTTCCCGCCCGGCTCCACGCGCAGCCAGCCCAAGAGCGTGTGGATCTCGGCCGGGCTCGGCTTCACCGGCGGCAACCAGTGGCAGCTGGTCGTCGACTCGATCCAGCCCGATGGCCCGGGCCGCCAGGTGGCGCAGATCGCGCGCGTCGGCACCGGTGACGGGGCGCCCTCGCCCCAGCCGCTCGCCGGCGAGTACGCCGGCGAGCTGCGACTCGTCGACGTGACCGGCGCCACACCCGGCGCGATCGGCTCGCCGAGCGCGCTCCGCCTGCCGGTGCGGGCGTGGATGCCCGCGGGCGGCACCGGGCTCGAGATCTACGATGGGCTCCGCGTCCTCACGCCCTCGGGCAAGCTGCGCTTGCCGGCGCCGGCAGCCGCGGCGCGCTTCGTCTGGCTCGAGCCCGGTGGCGACGTCAGCGGGCGCATCACCGCCGAGGTCACCGCCGACGCGGCCGTGCATACGGCCGTGGTCGGGACCCTGAACGGCGAGCTGCGCGTGCGCGTCGGCCTCGCCGGCGGCAGCGCGACCACGTCGACCTGGCGCTGGCGCTACCAGTTACGCCGCGTGGGCGCGGCCACGACGTGCGGCGCCGGCGCGCCGGCCTGCGGGCCGAGCCTGACCTGCGCCGCGGAGCTGGGCGTGTGCACCGAGGGGCCGGCGTGGACGCCGACCGCCGACGCCGGGTCCGGGCTCTTCCAGGGCGCCGCGGACACGTGGAGCGGCGCGCTCGCGACGATGAGCCAGTTCACCTTTGGTGGGCCCGAGCTGTCGGTGCAGCTGACCGAGGGCATCTCGATTCGCTACCTGTTCGCCGGGTTTCGCGCGCTGTTCAGCGCCGATTTCTACGACGGCCAGCACGGCGTCTCCAGCGTGTTGCCAGGCCAGCACCGCGCCGTCGCCAACGCCCACCTGCTCGCCGATCCGCCACCACCGCTGTTCCCGCTGCCGTGCTTCCCCGCCAGCCAGTGCGCTCAACTGCTCACCCGCGGCCTCGACGCGTGCCGCGCCTCGTTCGCGCCCTACGATCAGTGGATCCCGACCCAGAGCGCGTCGGGGCAGCCGTTCCAGGTGAGCCACTTCCGCTGGGACGGAAGCACCAGCAGCGCGCCGCTGTGCGACCAGCTGTACGCCACGGCCGACGCCATCGCGCGCGACCGCCTGGTGCCGTGCGTTCCCGAGGTGCCCGAGGCCTGGGACGTGAACAACGGCCTCTACACCCTGCTCTCGGCCCAGCCCGGGGCCAAGCGCGCCTCGTGCCAGGCGCTTCATGTCAACCACCGCGCGGCGCTCGGCGCCTCGGTGCCCGCAGACTTCGCGACGTTCCTGAGCACCAGCTGCAAGCTCGCGGCGCCGGTGGACTTCCGGCTGACCCGCAGCGGCACCACCGACGTGCACCTGATCTACCTGTGCCCGTACCGTGCGGCGCTGCTCGGGCCCCAGGACGCCGCCACCAGCGCCGAGCGGCTGATGTGCTACGCGCCGGGCAGCACCTGGCCATTCCTCGTCTCGTCGACGTTCGGCACCCAGGTCATGCCGATCTCCGGCGACCTGCGCTGCACCAGCGGCGTCGCGCCCCACGGCATCGAGCTGGCCAGCGCGGCGGATCGCGGCGAGACCATGGGCCTCGCCGGGCTCGCGGCGGCCTGCCTCGAGGAGCTCGTCGCGGCGCCCGCGGCGCTCGCTGATCTCACCACCGAGAACGGACAGGTGAGCTCCTATGTCGCGCATTTCGCCACCGGCCGTTGCTTCAGCCCGGGCCACTTCTATCCCGCCCTGACGGCGCTGATCGGCGGCAGCGACGACCGCGCCGGGCGCCTGCTGCAGCGACTGCTGCAGCAGTGGCTCGAGCTGCACGGCTTCCTGGCCAAGGAAGGCGCCCAGGAGAACCTGCTGGTCGCGGCGCTCCGCGCGGCGCCCACGATGGACCTGCCCGCGGCGCCGGCGCGCGCCGCCGCCGACGCCACCGCGGCGCCGGAGACGATCCTGGCCCAGGTCGAGCGCGGCTGGAACGTGGTGCTCGACGCGCGCGTCACGGCTCGCCTGCTGATGCTGCCGGCCGAGGTGCTGCGCAACCCCGACTACCGCCCGGCGAGCCTCCCTGCGCTGCCGCACCAGGCCCAGCGTATCGGCCTGCCGGTGAGCCTGCTGGAGACCGCGACGCTGCACCTGGAGCTGGCGCGGCGCGATCTCGGTGACGCGCAGCTCGTGGCCTACGGCCAGTGCCGCAACGATGGCACGTCGAGCGTCGCCGACGCCGTCCTGGCGCGGTCCGGCCGGGCGCTGCGCTACACCCTGGCCGCCGAGACCCTGGCGGAGGCGCTTCGTGCCCGCGCCGTCACGGCGGGTGTCCTGGCGTGGGCCGTCCGTTTCGACGGGGCTCGCGCCCAGCTCGAGGCCGTGCGGGCCCGGGTCGTGCGCCTCGCCGCGGCGGTGCGCGCCTGCGAGAACCCCATGGGCATCGACGATGGCCAGGTCCCGAGCTACTTCGGCGATGTCGTCGGCGTCTCGAGCCGCTTCTTCGCGGCCTCGGACTACCTGATGAACGGCTGGGCCACGCCGGCGGTGCAGAGCGCCCGGGGCGCCCTCGCCGACGCACGCTCGGCCTGGCTGTCGCAGCGCGACAGCAGGATCCAGCAGGACCAGAACGACCAGGAGGTCGAGCGTCGGCGCGAGAACCTGGCGGCGAGCTACGGCCGCGAGCTGGTGACGCTGTGCGGCCTCGAGGACGTCGAGTCCAAGGACGCCCTCGATCGCTTCGGCGACGCGGCCGGGCAGCTCGATGCCGAGACCTGCTACAGCGAGCGGGTGCGGCCCGAGTGCACCGGCGGCGCGAACCAGGCCTACGCCCTGCTCACCGACGAGCAGCTGCAGTTCCACCTGTGCGCGTGGGGCAAGTTCAAGTTCACGCCGCAGTCGCGGCTGCTGCCCGAGGTGCTCTGGCCCGTGGCGGGCGCGACCAACGCGACCGTGGACCACGCCACCAACGAGTACGTGGTGACGCCGCCGTCGGGCGCGCTGAGCCGCCGGCCCCTGGGCGAGCTGTACCTGGTGGCGGAGCGACTGGGCCGCTTCGACGAGCTCTACGACGACGCCGCGGCGGCGTGCGCCAGCGAGGCGCGCTTCGGCGGCCGGGACCTGCACGAGCTCCCCGAGCCGGCAACCACCGATCCATCGTGCTTCCACGGCGCCATGGGCGAGTCCGTGCTCGCCGTGGCCACCGCCAGCTCCGACATCGACGGTGCGAACCAGCGCTGGGACAACGCCCAGCAAGGCTACGAGATCGACTTCGCGCACTGCGTGGACGTCCAGCGGACCCTCGGCAACGTCGACGCCCTGAACGCTCAGCACACCGCCCACGTGTTCGCCCTGCGCAAGGCGCGGCTGCGCGCCCAGCGCAAGGCCAACCAGCGCCGCCATCAGAGCAGCTGGTTCACCTTCAATCCGCTCAACCTGGTGGCCAAGGTCGCGGAGTACTGGGACGCGGAGGACGGCATCACCTTGACCAGCGCCACGGATCTGGAGAACGAGGCCCTCAAGCTGTCGGCGGACATGGAAAACGCCGAGGCCCAGCACCAGGCCACGGTGCAGCAGATGTCCAACGACCTGGCCGTGCGCGCCTGCTGGTCCGAGGTCAACAAGTCCTACCTCGCCATCCCCGCCGCGGCGCGTGACGTCGACAGCGCGTCGCGTCGCGCCGACCAGGCCGTGGCCAACCTGGCCAACCAGAAGCTCCGCGTGCGCCAGATCCTGCGCGAGGGCCGCGCCGCCGTGGCGCGCGAGGCCGGCCGCAAGGTCCCGAGCCTGGCGTTCCACTACTGGCTCGACGAACGCCTCGACCGCTACCACGACGAGATGGAGTGGGCGCGCAAGCTGACCTACCTGGCGGTGCTCGCCGTCGAGTATGAGTTCCAGGCATCCCTGGATCTGCACGACGACGTGCTCGCGGCGGTCCACCCCGACCAACTCGAGGACGTGGTGCGCATCCTCGACCAGGAGCGGCTGTCGCGGACCATCAACACCCGCCGGCCCGAGGAGCGCACGGCGGTGCTGAGCTTGCGCCAGGACGTGCTCGGCCTCGCCGACCTGCGCGCGGCCCGGCCCGGGGACCGCACCTGGTCGTCGGTGCGGCGCTTCCAGGAGCGGCTGTGGGAACCCGACTACGCGGTCTACGACGAGCACGGCCAGTACGTCGGCCAGGGCATCCCGTTCACGCTGGGCGAGCAGGGCGCGCTCCAGGACCGCTGCGCCGAGCGGCTGTGGCGCGTCACCGCCACCGTCCAGGGCGACGTCGGCAACACCTCAGCGCCGACGGTGGAGATCAAGTTGATTCGCCGGAACGGCTTCTCCAGCCAGTGGTGCGAGGGCCACGGCGACGACAGCGCCTACCAGAGCGCGACGCTCCTGCCGCCGGGGCAGCTGTTTCATCCCGACGACCACGGCGGTAGCGAGGCCGCGGCGCCGGGGTTCGTGACCGCGGCGATCCAGCCGTACCTGAACATCCCACGCAGCCAGTTCTACTCGCAGGCCTTCGTCGAGGGTTCGTCCGAGGCGTTCGCCGGCTACGGCCTGTACGGCGAGTACGTGCTGCTGTTCCCGTGGCACGGGCTCCTCGAGCCCGACGAGCAGACGTTCGAGTCGTTCCCGCTCGAGCGGATCGAGGACGTGCTGATTCGCTTCGACTACCTGTCCGTCGACGACCTGGAGCTCTAGCCATGAAAAACTCGCCCAGGCGCGCCGCCCTGCTCGGCTCGATCGTCGCGTGTGGGTTCGCGGGCGCGCGCCCGGCCGCGGCCCAGGTCGCACCCACAGCCAGCCTGTCACCGTCGACGGTGAGCTTGCCCAGCGGCCCGGGCTCGGCTCGCGGCCTCGCCGACGCTGCCACGCTGGACGTGTTCGACGCGCAGGTGACCTATGCCGTGCCGCTCCGCGTGCCCGAGGCCGGCGGGCTGCATCCGTCGCTCGCGCTGGCGTACTCGGGGGCCCTGGGCAACGGCCCCGTGGGCCTCGGCTGGTCGCTGCAGGTCCCGGCCATCCGGCGCTCCTTGCGCCAGGGCGTGCCCGCCTACGCCGCCACCGATGAGCTCACCCTCGAAGGCGTGGGCGCCGGTGGCCGGCTCGTCGCCGTGGGTCCCGACGAGTTCCGCGTCGAGGGCCAGGGCAACCGCGTGCGGGTGCGCCGGGTCGGCACCCGCTTCGAGGTCGACGACGGCAGCGGCACGCTGTACGTGCTCGGGCACACCGCGGCGAGCCGCCAGGAAGACGGCGGGCACACCGCGGCGTGGTTCGTCGCGCGGGTGTGGGACTCGACGCGGATCGATCACATCGACTTCGCCTACCGCCGGGATCGTGGGCAGGTCTACCTCGACCGGGTCACCTGGGCCGCCGGCGCGTTCGCCGTGGAGCTCGTGTGGCAGGAGCGCCCGGACGTCGTGGTCAGCTTCGCCACCGGCTTCCGGGTGACCACGGGCCTCCGTCTCGCCGAGGCGCGCATCGTCGCCGCCGGCGCGCGGCAGTCCACCTACGAGCTCGCCTACGACGACGCCGACGGCCAGCTGTCGCGGCTCGCCGAGGTGCACGTCAGCGGGCGGCGGGGCCAGGACGAGCTGCCGCGGTTGCGCTTCGGCTACGCCACGGCGACAGCGGCAGCGGTGACCTCCGCGTCCGGCACCGGCGGCTGGGCCCTGGGCGAAC
>JBKJOI010000436.1:0-11376 GCA_046595695.1 Haliangiales bacterium
CGTCTGCTCCACGTCGAGGGAGCGCAGCTCGCGCTCGAGCTCGCCGCGCCGGCGCGCGAGCGCGGCGCGCGCCGCCGCCAGGGTCTCGCCCTGGCCCGCGGGCAACGCCTCGGCGAGGCGCGCGGCCAGCTCCTTGCCGCGCAAGGTGACCGCCTCGAGCTCGGCGGTGGCCTGGGCGAGCGCGTCCCCGGCGCTGCGCCGCGCGGCCGCGAGCGCGGTCTGCTGCAAGGCGCGCGCGTCGCGATCGCGCGCGAGCGTCGCGACGTCCTCCGCGGCCTTGCGCGCAGCGTCGCGGCGGGCGGCCGCGGCCAGCGCCGCCGCCTGCGCGGCCTCGAGCGGCAAGATGGTGCCGAGCGCGCGCACGATCTCCGCGGCGCGCTCGCGGTGCCCGCGCAGCTCGGCCTGGGTGCCGGCCAGCTCGGCCTCGAGCTTGGCCAGCCGCGCGGCGAGCGTGGCGTGCCGCCGCTCCGCCTCGCCGACGTGCTCCGCCGAGACCGCGCCGGCCCCGGCGCGGGCGGGCGCCGGGTGCGCCGCCGAGCCGCACACCGGGCACGCGCTGCCGTCGCGCAGACCCTGGGCCAGCTCGGCGGCCAGGTTGGCCTCGCGCGCCTCGCGACGCAGCGCAATCGCCGCGCTCGCCTCGGCCGCCTGCGCGCGCAGCTGCAGCACCGCCGCCTGCTTCTCGGCCTGCGCGTGCCCGGCACCCTGCTCGCGGCTCTGCGTCTCGGCCAGCTCGCGGCGCCGCTCGGCGCGCGCCGCGGCGGCGCTGGCCGCGTCGCTCAGCGCGGTCAGCTCGGCCGCCGCCGCGCTCGCCTGCGCCAGGCGTTCGACCAGCGCGGCCGCCGCCGTTTGCGCCTTGATCTCGTCGGCGTCGAGCGTGGCGAGCGCGGCCGCCGCCGCCGCCTTGCGGCCGGTCGCGTTCGTGTGCAGCGCCAGCGCGGCCTCGCGCTCGGCCGCCACCGGCTCGAGCCCGACGAGGACCGCGTCGCGCCCGGCCAGGCGCTCGAGCTCGGCGCGCAACCCGGGCAGCGCCGCGGCACGGAGCAAGACCGACTCTGCCAGCGCGGTGGCGCGCGCGAACGCTTGCTGCGCCGCGCGCGCGGTCTCGGCCAGCTTGTCGGCGCGCTCGCCCTCGCGCGCCACCGCGGCGAGCGCGGGCGCCACCGGCTCGGCGCGCTCGGCGTCGGCCAGCGCCGCGCGCGCCGCCGTGCCCGCCGCGTGGGTGGCCTCGGCGTGGCGCGCGTCGACCCGGGCGCGCTCGCGCGCCGCCAGCTTGTCGGCCAGCACGGTCGCCTGCGCGTGCCGGTCGCCGGCCCGGCGCGCGTTCGCGACCACCTGGTCGGCGGCCTTCTCCGCCGCGGCGACCTCGACCGCCGCCTGCGCCGCCGCGGTGGTGAGCGCGTCGATCGACGCGACGCCGCGCTGGGCGAGCAGCTCCTCCTCGAGCTTGCCGAGGTCCTGGCAGCGCCGCTCGAGCGCGCGTCGCTCGACACCGAGCCGCTCGGCGACGTCCTTGTAGAGGAAGGTGCCGAACAGCTTCTCGAGCAGCTCCTCCTTGTCGTTCGAGCGCGCCAGCAGGAACTCGCGGAACTCGCCCTGGGGCAAGAGCAGCACCTGCTTGAACTGCTCCACCGACAGCCCGAGCAGCCGCTGCACCGCGGCGTCGACCTCGTTGACCTTGGGCGCGCATACCGGCCGCTCGACGCCACCTTCGATCTCGTAGAGGTGCGCCTCGGGCTGCTGCCACATTTTCCCGCCGCCGCGCTTGCGCGCCCGCTCCTGCTTGGGCTGCCGGCGCGCGCGGAAGACCCGCTCGCCGAGCGCGAACTCGAAGGTGACCTCGCAGACCGCGGCCGGCTCGGCGAACGCGCTGCGCAGGTCGGACTCGACCTCGTGACGCGCGCCCGGCACCGAGCCGAACAGCGCGTAGGTCATGGCGTCGAGCAGCGAGGTCTTGCCCGCGCCGGTCGGGCCCTCGATCAGCAGCAGCTCGCGGCCCTCGAGCTTGCCGAAGTCGACCTCGACCGTGGCCGCGAACGGGCCGAACGCCGTGACCGTCAACCGGCGCGGCCTCATGGCAGGCTCTCCAGCGTGGGCACGCTCAGGTCGCCCGCGCGCGCCGCGTGCAGCGCCCGCTCGTAGGCCTCGACGTGCGCGGCGTCGAGCGTCCCGCCCGCGCCGACGTGCTTCCAGAAGCCCTCGAGCAGCTCGAGATCGCCGCGCGTGTGCGTGGGCGCGATGGGCTCGCCCGAGGCCACGCGCAGCAGCAGCCGCGGCCGCGCCGCGATCAGGTGCGGGAAGCGCTTGCGCAGCCGCTGCGCGGCGTCGAGCACGTAGCCGGTGTCGGTGTACGTGGCCTCGACCCAGGCCGGCTCGGCCGCCGCGAAGCGCGCGTCCTCGAGCAGCTCGTCGAAGCGGCCCTCGATGCAGCACACGTCGCGCCGGGGCGTGAGCCGCACCGGCCGCACCGTGGCCGCACCCTGGTCGTCGATGTCGACGACGGTGACGCCCTTCTCCTGATCATGCTCGCCGAACGAGTACTTCAAGAGCGAGCCCGAGTAACGCACGCTGTCGCGCCCGCCCACCTTCTGCGGCGCGTGCAGGTGCCCGAGCGCGACGTACGACCAGCCGCCCAGCGCATCGGTCGCCACCTGCCCGGCCGCGCCGATCGACAGCGGCCGCTCCGACTCGGCGGTCTCACGCCCACCCGCCGCGAACATGTGCCCGATCAGCACCGCCGGCCCGGGCGCCCGCCGCGCGTGCACCTCCGCCAGCGCGGCGCGCACCGCCGCGTCGTGGGTGCGCAGCCCGACGTCGAGCAGCTCGGCGCGTGCGACCTCGGGCTCGAGGTACGGCAGCACATAGAGTGGTAGGCCGCGCACGACCACCGGCTCGAGCCGCTGCGCGAAGCGCGTCGCCACCGTGACTCCCGACGCGGCCAGGAGCTCCGCTCCGAAGCCCAGGCGCTGCGGGCTGTCGTGGTTGCCGGCGAGCAGGATCACCTGGATCTTCAGGTCCTTGGCGCAGCGGGCGAGGAACTGGCCGAGCAGGTCCACGGCCTCGACGGGCGGCACGGCGCGGTCGTAGACGTCGCCCGCGACCACCAGCGCGTCGGCGCGCTCGTCGCGGCAGAGCGCGACAATCTGATCGAGCGCGTACGCCTGGTCATCCGTTCGGTCGGCTTCGCCGAGCCGCCGGCCGAGATGCCAGTCAGAGGTGTGCACGAGTCGTACCACCCGAGCACCCTAGCGCGGCGCTATGACAGCCGGGCCGTGAGCTCCCAGTACACGACGCCGCCGGGGGCGCTCGCTCCTTGCGTCGCGTCTGCCATCGGGCGCAACCCCAGCCGCTCGAGCACCTGGCTGGACGCGATGTTCTCGGCGTCGAAGCCGCCGAGCACGCGCGGCAGGTGCAGCGTCTCGAACGCGAAGGTGATGGCGGCGCGCGCGGCCTCGGTCGCGAAGCCGCGCCCCCACATGGACGGCTCGAGGCTGTAGATCACCTCGACGTCGTCACGTTCAGCAGCGACGCGGCGCAGGCCGCACACGCCGACGAACTCGCCGTTCACCGCCAGCGAGATCGCCCACAGGCCGTAGCCGGCGCGCGCGAGATCCGCCTGGCTCGCGCCGATCGCCGCGCGCACCGTCGCCTCGTCGACCGGGAGGTCGTCCCACAGGTACTTGCGGACCTGCGCGCGGTTCCAGTGCGTGTGCAGGAGCGGCGCGTCGCCCTCCGTGACGGGCCGGTACACGAGCCGCGCGCTGGAGGGCACCGCCTGCGTGGCCGTCTGCATCTAGGGCTGCGCGAGCTGCCGCAGCACGTACTGCAGGATGCCGCCGTGCAGCAGGTACTCGATCTCGGCGGGCGTGTCGACGCGCGCCAGCACGTCGAACTTCTTGGCGCCGGCGGTGACCTGGAGCTTCATGCCCGGCTTGAGCCCCGCGGCGATGCCGGTGATGGACAGCGTCTCCTCGCCGGTGAGGCCCAGGCTCTTGCGCGAGTCGCCGGCCAGGAACTGCAGCGGCAGCACGTTCATGCCGACCAGGTTCGAGCGGTGGATGCGCTCGTAGGACTCGGCGATGACCGCCTTCACGCCCATGAGGAAGGTGCCCTTGGCCGCCCAGTCGCGCGACGAGCCCGAGCCGTACTCCTTGCCGGCGATGATCACGAGCGGCACGCCCTCGGCCTTGTACTGCTGTGCGGCGTCGTAGATCGACAGCTCGGCGCCATCGGGGAAGTGGCGCGTGAAGCCGCCCTCCTTGCCGCCCACGATCTCGTTCTTGAGGCGGATGTTCGCGAACGTGCCGCGCAGCATGACCTCGTGGTTGCCACGGCGCGCGCCGTACTGGTTGTAGTCGCGCGGCTGCACGCCGTTCGCGGCCAGGTACCTGGCCGCCGGGCTGTCCTTGGCGATGTTGCCGGCCGGCGAGATGTGGTCGGTGGTGATCGAGTCGCCGAGCAGCGCGAGCACGCGCGCGCCCTGGATGTCGCCAGGCGGCGGCGGCACCGACAGGGTCATGCCCTCGAAGAAGGACGGCTTGCGGATGTACGTGGACTTGTCGTCCCAGGCGAAGGTGTCGCCGGTCGGCACGACCAGCTGGCGCCACTCCTCGGGGCCCTTGAAGACCTCGGCGTAGCGGTCGCGGAAGTGCTCGGTCTTGACCGCGGTGCGCAGCGTCTCGGTGATCTCCGCCGTGGTCGGCCAGATGTCGCGCAGGAACACCGGCTTGCCCTGCTGATCGTTGCCGAGCGGCTGGGTCTCGAAGTCGATGTCGGTGGTGCCGGCCAGTGCGTACGCGACCACCAGCGGCGGCGACGCCAGGTAGTTGGCGCGCACGACCGGGTTCACGCGGCCCTCGAAGTTGCGGTTGCCCGAGAGCACCGAGCAGACGACCAGGTCTTTCTCCTTCACCGCGGCGGCGATCTCGTCGGAGACCGGGCCCGAGTTGCCGATGCAGGTGGTGCAGCCGTAGCCGACCAGGTTGAAGCCGAGCAGATCGAGGAACGGCGTGAGCCCGGCGGCCTTGTAGTACTCGGTGACCACCTGCGAGCCGGGCGCGAGCGAGGTCTTCACCCACGGCTTCACCTTGAGGCCGCGCTCGACCGCCTTCTTGGCGAGCAGGCCGGCGCCCAGCATGACGCTCGGGTTCGAGGTGTTGGTGCAGCTGGTGATGGCGGCGATCACGACCGCGCCGTGGCGCAGGTCGTAGTGGCCGTCGGCGTGCAGGATCCGGGAGGTGTCGGCGATGCAGTCGACGTCGGTGCCGCCCTCGTTCATGAAGCGGCCGAGCGTGATCTTGTCGGAGTCCTTGAGCCTGTGCTCGAGCATGGCCACGAGCGCGCGGCGCCAGCTGCGCTTGGCGTCGGTGAGCGGCACGCGATCCTGCGGGCGCTTGGGCCCGGCGATCGAGGGCACCACGTCGTGCAGGTCGAGGCCGAGCGTTTCGCTGAAGCGGGGCTCGGGAGACTGCGCGGTGCGGAAGAGCCCCTGCGCCTTGCAGTACTCCTCGGCGAGCGCGACGACCTCCGCCGGACGGCCCGAGAAGCGCAGGTACGCGATGGTCTCGGCGTCGACGGGGAAGAAGCCCATGGTCGCGCCGTACTCGGGCGCCATGTTGGCGATGGTCGCGCGATCGGGCAGCGCCATCGCGTCGAGGCCGTCGCCGTAGAACTCGACGAACTTGCCGACCACGCCCTTGGCGCGCAGCATCTCGGTCACGGTCAGCACGATGTCGGTCGCGGTGGTGCCCTCGCGCGGCTTGCCGCTCAGCTTGAAGCCGACCACCTGGGGCAGGAGCATCGCGCACGGCTGGCCGAGCATGGCCGCCTCGGCCTCGATGCCGCCGACGCCCCAGCCGAGCACGCCCAGCCCGTTGATCATGGTGGTGTGCGAGTCGGTACCGACCAGCGAGTCGGGGTACGCGACCAGGCGGCCGTCGATGGTCTTCGACATGACCACGTGCGCCAGGTACTCGAGGTTCACCTGGTGCACGATGCCGGTGCCCGGCGGCACCACGCGGAAGCCCTCGAAGGCGGTCTGGCCCCAGCGCAGGAACTGGTAGCGCTCGACGTTGCGCTCGAACTCGAGGCGCACGTTGTCCTCGAAGCTGCGCAGGGTGCCCGAGTAGTCGACCTGCACCGAGTGATCGATCACGAGATCGGCGGGCTCGAGCGGGTTGATCTTGGTCGGGTCACCGCCGAGCGCCTTGAGCGCCTCGCGCATGGCGGCGAGGTCGCACACCGCGGGCACGCCGGTGAAGTCCTGCAGCAGCGCGCGCGCCGGGGTGAACTGGATCTCCTGCGTGGGCGTCGCCTTGGGGTCCCACTTGGCGACCGCGGCGATGTGCTCCTTGAACACGCTCTTGCCGTCCTCGCGCCGCAGCAGGTTCTCGAGCAGGATGCGGATCGAGAACGGCAGGGTCGCGACGTCGCCCAGGTGCGCCAGCGCATCCAGGCGAAAGATGTCGAATTCCTTGCCCGCCAGCTTGACGGTCGCGCGCGCCTTGAACGAATCGGGATTTGCCATGTCGGAACGGAATATTAGGCGGGGATGCGAAGACTGTCCAAGTGGATCGGGGGGCTGCTCTCGACGGCGAAGACGGCGAGTGAATCAGGTCAGACCGGCACGCCCAGGTGATCCGGGCTCGCGGTCTGCAGGAAACCGACCAGCTCGACCAGCGCGGCGGCGACCGCGGAGCGATCCGCGCGATCCGCCGCATGCTCGAGGCGAGCCCCGAGGGTGCTCAGGCTGGCGAAGCCGAAGCTAGGCCCGATCTCCTTCAGGTTCTTCGCGATGGTGCCGATCTCCTCGTAGTTGCTGTCGACGAACGCTTCCTGGAGATCGCGCACGTCCTGCTGCCGCCGCTCCATGAAGTGCGGGGCGCGGCCGGCGAGCGCGAGCGGCAGGGTATCGGAGCCATCGGCGGCGACGCAGAACCGGCCCACCGTGGCGAGCAGCACGTCGAGCTCGAACGGCTTGCGCAGCCAGGCGTCGACGCCGGCGGGCAAGAGGTCGGAGCGGCGGCGCATGGCGCTGATCACGACGACCGGGATCGCCGCGAGCGCAGGGTCGCGCTTGGCTTCCTGCAGGAACGCCAGCCCGTCCATGTCCGGCATCATGATGTCGAGCAAGATGAGCTGCGGCGGCAGCACGGCATGACGCGCGACCTGCAGCCCTTCACGTCCGGTGCGCGCCTCGAGGAGGGCATAGCCGCGCTCGGCGAGCACGACCGCGACAATTTCCCGCACGTCGTCGTCGTCCTCGATCACCAGGACGAGCGGCTTGCATCTGGCTGGTGTCGTCGCCATGGGGCCTTCTTCCTCTCCTAGCCTTGCACCCTGCCCGCCACGTGGACCGTCCCCGGAGACGATATGCAGCCCACCCCGGTCCTAGGTCAAGATTGAAGTGGCGCGGTCGGCCACATTGCGCACGCGCCCGCATCCGGCCACATTGTGCTGGTCAGGCCTCGTGAACGAATGCCACGTCGCGTTGGTGTAAGGTGAGACCGATGCCGGCCTTCTCGCAGCGTTTCGACGAAGCACTCAGCTTTGCCGCGGTCGCGCACCGCAGCCAGGTCCGCAAGTGCGAAGGCGGCGCCGGGGTGCCGTACATCATCCACCCGATGCACGTCGCGACGATCCTCCTGCGCCACGGCTTCGACGAGGACATCGTCATCGCGGGGCTGCTCCACGACACCGTGGAGGACTGCGACGTCGAGCTGACGACGATCGCGCACGAGTTCGGCGTGCGGGTGGCCGAGCTGGTGAACGCGGTGACCGAGCAGAAGCTGGAAGATGGCCACCGGCGTCCGTGGCGCACCCGCAAGCAGGAGCAGATCGAGCACCTCCGCAGCGGCGGCGCCGACGCGGCCGCCCTGAAGGCGGCCGATGCGCTCCACAACGCGTCGAGCACGATCGCGGATCTCGAGCGCCACGGCGCGTCGGTGTGGACCCGCTTCAACGCCGGCGCGGAGGAGACCATCTGGTACTACGGCGAGATCGCAGGCGCCTGCAGCGTGCAGCTCGGCGACGGGCACCCGCTCGTGGAAGAGCTGCGCGGCGTGATCGCGCAGCTCGTGAAGCATACGCCGTAGCGGGCGGCGGCGCGCGGCGGTCGCGGCAGACGCCGTCGCAAACGCTGTATGACGCGCGAGATGTATGTGGTCGAGGCCACAGCCTAGAAACTCCATGATCTCCCCTCTCCGAGGGTCCACGCTCGAGCCGGGAGGTCCTCATGGCGAAGGCCCGGGAGATCGACCAGGTGTTCGCGCGACCACTGCGCGAGTGGCCTGGTCTGTGGTGTCGGTTGCGCGGCGACTGCCTCGAAGAGGTCAGCCATGGGCTGCGCTCGCTGCTCGGGCTGGTGCACGAGTGCGCGGAGGGCGGCAGCCTGCGCGACCTGCTCCACACCGACGAGCGCGCCGGCCTCACGCTAGATCAGGCGCGCTTCGAGGCGCGCATCCGCGGCGTCGACGGCGTCTGGCGCTGGCTGGTCTTCGAGACGCTCGCCAAGGCAGACGGGCAGACCCTCTGCTTCGTCCACGATGCCAGCGAGCAGCGCCGCACCGAGCGGCGGCTACGCGTCCAGTTCACGGTCGCGGGCGAGCTCGCCGACACCGCCGTGCTCGACGAGGCGTTGCCGCGCATCCTCCAGGGCGTCGCGGTCTCGGAGGGCTGGCGCGTGGGCGCGCTGTGGCGCCTCGACCCCGGCGCGACCTTCCTGTACTGCGACGCCTCGTGGTCGGCGCCGCACGCGCGCGCCGCGGAGTTCGAGCAGGACAGTCGCGAGCGACGCTTCGCGCTGGGTGAGGGCGTGCCCGGGCTGGTCTGGCAGAACGGCACGCCGTTCTGGATCGAGGACATCGCGCGCGAGTCGTTGCCGCGCTCGGCGGCGGCGGACCGCGCCGGCCTGCACTGCGTCTGCGCGTTCCCGCTCAAGCAGGGCGAGGAGGTCATCGGGGTCCTCGAGTTCTTCGGCGAGGAGGTCCGCTCGCCCGACTCCGAGGCGCTCGAGGCCGTCGGGCTGGTCTGCGCGCAGCTCGGGCAGCGCCTGGCGCGCAGCCACGCCGAGACCGCGCTCGATCGCGAGCGGACCCGGCTCGAGTACGTGATCAAGAACTCACCCATCGTCGTCTTCGCAGCGGACGCCGAGGGTCGGATCGTCTTCTACGACGGCGGCGCGGTGGGCGCACGCGGCGTGCGCGAGCGCGCCGAGCCCGGCCTGGCGCCGCGCAAGGTGCTCGGCAAGACCATCGACGAGCTGTTCTCGGGCGAGGCCCCCGGTCATCCGGTGCTGCGCGACTTCCAGCGGGCGCTCGCGGGCGAGAGCCTGAGCGGCATCGTCGAGAGCGCCGACGGACGGCGCTACGAGACGCGCTGGGCGCCGCTGCTCGATGATCAGCAGCGGCGCGCCGGCGTGATCGGCGTCGGCCTCGACGTCACCGATCTCGAGGAGACGCGCAGCGCGCTGCGCGAATCGGAGCGCTTGCGCGGCGACACCGAGCGCCTGGCCGCCCTCGGTACGCTCGCGGCCGGGGTCGCCCACGAGATCAACAACCCGCTCACCTACGTGAAGATCCTGCTCGGCCGGCTGTTCAGCATGGAGCAAGCGCGACCACGCGACGAGCTCAACCGGCATCGGCTCGAGATGCTCGAGGAGGTGCGCTCGGGCGTGAGCCGCGTCGAGGACATCGTGCGGGCGCTGCGCACCTTCTCGCACGGCGCCGACGACGGGCGGGCTGCCACCGGGCGGAAGGACGAGCCCGTGAACGATGCGAACGCGCGCGCCAAGGCGCTGGAGGCGGACGTGCACGAGGCGCTCGAGGCCGCGCTGCGCGTGGCCGGGACGGAGATCCGGCACCGCGCGCTGCTGGTGCGCGAGTACGGGCGGGTGCGACCGGTGCGGGCGAGCGGCGGCAGCCTGGCCCAGCTGTTCCTGAACCTCGTGATCAACGCGGCCCAGTCGATGCCCGAGGGCGAGGCGCACACCAACCAGCTGCGTGTGAGCACGCGCATGACCGACGACGGACGGGTCGCGATCGCGATCGCCGACAGCGGCATGGGCATCCCGAACGAGCTCGTGGGCCGGATCTTCGAGCCGTTCTTCACGACCCGGCGGCAGGGCGCGAGCGGCACGAGCGGCGGCGGCACCAGCGCGGGCACCGGGCTCGGGCTGTCGATCTGCAAGGGCATCGTGGCGAGCCTGGGCGGCGAGATCTCGTTCGAGAGCTCCATCGGGCGGGGCAGCACGTTCCGGGTCGTGCTCCCGGCAACGGACGGTGCGCTCGTGGATCCTCCCGTCGTGGACGCGGCGGGCCTCGGAGCGGAGGTGGCGGAGGCGAACGCGAACGCGGGCGCGGCGAGCACGGACGCGGGCGCCTCGGGCGCGGGCACAGCGGCCGCGACGGGCGCGGGCACGAACGTGCGTGGAACGCGCGACGGGCGACGCGCGCGCGTCCTGGTCGTCGACGACGACAGCGCGGTGGCGAACGTCGTGGCCAGCATCCTCGCCTCGGCCTACCTCGTGAAGGTCGCGCGCAGCGGCCGCGAGGCCCTGGCGACGCTGGAACGCGAGCCCGAGGTGGACGTCATCGTCTGCGATCTGATGATGCCGGAGATCGGCGGGATGGACCTGTACGAGAGCCTGGTGCTCGTACGGCCGGAGCTCAAGCCTCGCTTCCTGTTCATGACCGGCGGCGCGTTCACGAGCACGGGGCGGGTGTTCCTCGACAACGTCACCGCGGCGAAGATCGACAAGCCCTTCTCGGCGGAGGTGCTGCTCGAGGCCGTGCGCACCGTGCTGGCCGGGGCCGGCGCGGGTGGCGAGGCACGGGAACCGGACGCGGCGCCGACGCGCAGCCGGGAGACCGGGATCCGGTACGAACGCGAACGCGACGAGCGTGACGACCGCGATGACCGTGATGACCGCGAACACGGCCCGGTCGGGCGGCCGGCACCACACTAGCTAGGACGGCGCCACAGTGAACATGACCGGTTCGGACGGCGGCGCCGCAAGGTAGCTCGGTCAGGAGCGCGCTTCAGAAGAGGCTTGACTGCCGTGGATCGGCACGACCCTGCGCGCGTGCCTTCTCGATCGCGCGCTCGACGTGCGGGCGACCGAAGTCACGTTCGGCTTCGTAGAGGTTATGGGCGCTGCACCTCAGGGCGAGGCCCTCGACCGTGGCGGCTCCGCCGCGTGCGAACGGCGTCACGTGGTGCACTTCGATCTGGAAGCGCGAGCCGCACACGTGGCCATCACTACCGACGAAGACGCAGCGTCCGCCGTCGCGCCGCCAGACCTCGTCGCGCACGGCCGCGGGAATGTAGCGGCTGTTCGCGGGCGGCTCGAGGTTCTCGGGCACGGCCGCACGGTCGAGG
>JBKJOI010000438.1:0-19723 GCA_046595695.1 Haliangiales bacterium
CCTCGACCGTGCGGCCGTGCCCGAGAACCTCGAGCCGCCCGCGAACAGCCGCTACATTCCCGCGGCCGTGCGCGACGAGGTCTGGCGGCGCGACGGCGGACGCTGCGTCTTCGTCGGGAGTGATGGCCACGTGTGCGGCTCGCGCTTCCTCATCGAAGTGCACCACGTGACGCCGTTCGCACGCGGCGGAGCCGCCACGGTCGAGGGCCTCGCCCTGAGGTGCAGGGCCCATAACCTCTACGAAGCCGAACGTGACTTCGGTCGCCCGCACGTCGAGCGCGCGATCGAGAAAGCACGCGCGCAGGGTCGTGCCGATCCACGGCAGGCAAGCCTCTTCTGAGGCGCGCTCCTGGCCGAGCTACCTCGCGGCGCCGCCGTCCAAACCGGTCAACTTCACTGCGGCGAGGTACTAAATTAGGCCGTACTAGGCCGTTCGAGATGAAGTGGTGCCGCCCGGAGGAGTGCTGGCGGGGCCAAGGCCTCGCCAGGCCCGGCCCCGGAGCGGCTCCGCTACCCCACGGAGGTGCCCACGCTCGGATGGAAGAAGATCGTCCCGCGCTGGAACCGCACCGAGCGGCCGCCGGGAACGCCGACGACCGGCGCCTCATCGCTGATGGGGTAACCCAGGTGTCCGGGCGCGGCGCCTTCGGCCTGCCAGCGGTTGCGGATCTGCCAGCCCATGGCGCGCATGCCGACGCCCGGACCCGGGCCCCAGGCGATGCGGCCGTTCTCGAAGTCGTTGAACGCGCCGCCGATGCCGTCGACCAGCTCGTCGGTCGTCGGGTAACCGAGGAAGCTGGCCTGCTGCCCGAGCTCGACGTACTTGGCATGGATGCCGTGGATGACGAAGAGCGCCGGCGCATTCAAGCGTCGGTACATGGCGCCGTTCTCGAAGCGCTGGCTCATGCCCGCAGCGTCGGGGTTGGCCGACTCGTCGCTCATCGGGTAGCCGAGCACGCTGTTGCCGCGGCCGAGCGCGGTCCAGCGGGCGCGGAACTCGCCGAGCAAGGCGAACGAGCCGGTGGTCCCCGTCCACACCAGCTCGCCATTGGCGAACGGCTGGGACACGCCGCGAGCGTCCGGCTCCCACTGCTGGTTGGCGAGCGCATCACCGAGGAAGCCGATCGCGCCCCAGACCCACATCCAGTGCGTACGATTCGCGCCGAACATGTGCGGATGCGGCGCGGGGCACGCGCGGCCACCGAAGGGCCACTTCACCAGCGTCAGCTCGTAGCTACCCGAGCCGCGGCCAGGCGCGTCGTTGACCGCAAAGGCGATGCGCCGGGGCGCGGCGCCGGCGGCGCCGAGGTTGCACGGGCTGCCGAGCACACGCCGCGCGGCCTCGCCCTCGATCTGCGCGATCGGCACGCCCGGATCGTTGTTGCCCAGCGGCAGCGTGCTCGAATCGCGGTTCTGCTTGCCCAGCGCGTCGAAGAAGCTCTGCCGCCCGGCGAGCACGTCGGCGGGCAGCCCACCATCCCAGCCGGGCACGGTGTCGTTCAGGTTGGGCAGGCCGTGCGGATCGACGTAGATGTCCCAGGTCGCGTGGTTCTGCGGGTTCTCCTGGCGTACCCGCGCGATGCCCGACGCCACCGCCACCCACGACGCGAAGGCAGGTAGCGGCACGCCGGGCGACCACAGGTTCGCCGCGTTCGTGTCGTAGGGCAGCTCGATGGTGTACGAGGTCAGCGCGCCCAGCACCACGTCGACCTGGCCCTCGTGCATCTCGACGTGGTCGACGAGCTCGAACGCGAAGGCGGCGCCCAGCTCGTCGCGCACCGCGGACTCGAGCGCGGACGTCAGCACCTGCGCCACGAAGCCACGGACCTCGTTGCGTAGCTTGGTGTAGCTGAACACCGGGATCGACCCCTCCGGCCAGTACTCGAGGCCGACCGTGGGGTCGCCCGAGTCCCAGACCACGAGCCCGTCGTCGCTGAAGTGGAAGCGACCGCTCACCGTCACCGTCTGATCGGGCCGGCTGGGGATGTCGAACTTCATCTGCGCGGTCAGGCGCCCGTGCCCCTCGCTCATCTCCAGGTTCACATTGAAGTACGGGTTGTAGATGCGCCCGATACGCTCGGTGCCGAGGAACCTCGTGCGCAGCGCCATCACCAGGCGGTTCCTGAGCGTGCCGTCGGTGAACGTGAGCCGCGCGTTGCGGTCGATGGCCTCGACCTCGATGAGCGTGAAGTCGATGGTGGTCGAGCCGCCGCCGAGGCCGTCGAGCTGGATGCTGATGGGCGTCGCGTCGCCGCGACCGCGGTTGGCGGTGCTCAGTACGACGGTGAAGTGCATCTGGCACCCGGGGCCGACCGGACCCTGCAGAACCTGGGCGCTCAGCCCGAACGAATCGCTGTTGGGCGGCGGCACGATCGCGCCGTTGGCGCGCACCGCGGAGACGAACGCGAGCGTCGGCACGTCGATGTCGATCCTGAGCTCGTTCGAGGCGACATAGACGAGCCGGCCGGGCTCCTCGCGCATGCCGATGCCGCCGCCGAAGGGCGGCGCCGCCGAGAAGCTGACCGCTCCCAGGTTCGACGACACCGCTGGGCAGGTGGCCGCATGTGCCGCGCCCGGCGCGGCGACGGTCGCCCCGGTGATACCGAGTGCGACGGTGAGTGACAGGAACGTGCGCTTGCTGATCGTGGACATGAATGAGCTCCCCCTTTTCTGCGCCCGCCTCTGAGCAAGCCGCATGCCCGGCGTCGAACCCGCGTAAGTTCGCGAGGACGCTCGCGGGTGTCACACGCGCGGCGCGCGCGACCGCGTGACACGGCATGCGCATGCCGCGCGCCGAACGTGACGGGTGGTGTAGGCTGCGCGCGTGTCGGGGCCCGATCATTCCCAGACGATCTCGCTGGTCTCGCCAGGCGAGCGCGCCGGCGTGCGTGCCGGCGCGCAGCTGATCGTGGTCCTCGAGTGCCATCGGCCCCTCGCCAGCGGATCGCGTCACCTGCTCGCCGACGTAGACGTCGTCGAGCTGGGCCGGGGCGGCGAGCGCGAGGTCACGCGCGCCGAGACCGGCGGCCGCCGCGTGCTGAGCGTACGCCTCGCCGACGGCGCCATGTCCAGCCCGCACGCCCGCCTCCTGCGCGTCCAGGGCCGCTGGATCCTCGAGGATCAGGCCTCGAAGAACGGCACCGTGGTGAACGGCTACCGGGTGCGGCGCGCGGTGGTGAACGACGGCGACCTGATCGAGCTCGGCCGCACGCTGCTGATGTTCCGCGACGCCGTGCCGCCCATCGCCGGTGCCGGCGACCTGAGCGCGCCGGCCGAGCCGCTGCCCGGGCTGCCCACGTGGGTCACCGCCGTGGGCGACGCGCTCACCGCGCTGGGCCGGGTCGCGGGCGCCGGGTTGCCGGTGCTGGTGCTGGGCGAGAGCGGCACCGGCAAGGAGCTGGTCGCGCGCGGCGTGCACGCGCGCTCGGGCCGGGGCGCGCGCCCGTTCGTCGCGGTCAACTGCGCCGCGCTCAGCGACACCCTGGTCGAGTCCGAGCTCTTCGGCCACCGCCGCGGCTCGTTCTCGGGCGCGCTCGAGGATCGGCCCGGCCTGTTCCGCAGCGCCGACGGCGGCACGCTGTTCCTCGACGAGATCGGCGACCTGCGGCCGGCGGCGCAGGCAGCGCTCCTGCGCGCGCTGCAGGAGCGCGAGATCCTGCCGGTGGGCGAGACCCGGCCGGTGAAGGTCGACGTACGCCTGGTCGCGGCGACCCACCGCGATCTCGACGCCCGCAGCGCACGCGGCGAGTTCCGGCACGATCTGCTGGCGCGGCTGGCCGGCTTCACGGTCACGCTGGCGCCGCTCGGCGAGCGCCGCGAGGATCTCGGCCTGCTGGTGGGCACGCTGCTCGGCCGCCACGCCCGCGCCGCCACGCTCACACCGGCGGCAGCCCGCGCGCTGTTCTCGTACGCGTGGCCGCTGAACGTGCGCGAGCTCGAGATGGCGCTCGCCGCCGCCGCCGCGCTGGCACCGGAAGGCGCCATCGATCTGCCGCACCTGCCCGCCGCGGTGCGCGCGGGCCTGGGCGACGGTGGCGGTAGCGTCCGCGAGGGCGAGGACGACGCGCCCCTGTCGCCCGCGGAGACCGAGCTGCGCAGCGTGCTCGTCGAGCACCTGACCGCGCAGCGCGGCAACGTGAGCGCCGTGGCCCGCGCCATGGGCAAGGGTCGCCAGCAGATCCATCGCTGGCTGCAGCGCTTCGGCCTCGATCTTGCGTCGTTCCGCCGCTGAGGCCCATGCTAGACCCTGCTCCTCAGCTCACGACGCCCGCCGCGGCGCGACCCGTTGCTCCTGGCACGACCCTCGGACGCTACGTCGTGCTCGACCGCGTCGGCCAAGGTGGCATGGGCGTCGTGTACGCCGCGTACGATCCCGAGCTCGACCGGCGGGTGGCGCTCAAGCTGCTCCATCCGGGCCTCGAGGGCAGCGCCGGGCGCGCGCAGCTCGCCCGCGAGGCCCAGGCCATGGCCCGGCTCACCCACCCCAACGTGGTCACGGTCCACGACGTCGACACCGTCGGTGATTGCGTGTTCGTTGCGATGGAGTTCGTGCCCGGGCGCACGCTCAAGGCGTGGATCGGCGAGCGGCCGAGGCCGTGGCGCGAGGTCCTGGCCACGCTGGTCCCGGCGGGGCGCGGGCTCGCGGCCGCCCACGCCGCAGGGCTGGTGCACCGCGACTTCAAGCCCGACAACGTCATGCTGGCCGATGACGGACGCGTCCTGGTCATGGACTTCGGCCTGGCCCGCCACAGCGACGCGCCCGCACGGCCCGCGTCCGAGACAGCGTCCGAGACGACCGGCCCCGCGTCCGACGCGCCGGCGCCCACGCCGCGCCCGCCGCGTGGTCTGCCCACGCTCACCGGAGCGATCCTGGGCACGCCGGCCTACATGGCCCCGGAGCAGCACATGGGTCGCGTCGCCGACGCGATGGCTGACCACTTTGCGTTCTGCGTGTCGCTCCACGAGGCGCTCCACGGCGCGCGGCCCTTCGCACCGGAGGACGACGGCACCACGCGCGTGCCCGACGCGCTGGCCATGGGCGCCGAGATCGTCGCCGGCCGCGTGCGCCCGGGCGCGCGGGACGCCGAGCTGCCGGCGCGCCTGCGCCGCGCGGTGATCCGCGGCCTGGCCAGCGACCCGGCGGCGCGCTGGCCGTCCATGGCCGCGCTCCTCGACGAGCTCGACGCGATCGCCCGGCCCAGGCGGCGCGGCCTCGTGCTCGCCGGCGCCGCGCTCGTGCTCACCGGCGCCGCGCTGGCCATGACGCTGAGCGGCGGCGGCGCGCCGGCCGCGGGACCCGCGCCGTGCAGCGGCGCGGCAGCGCGCCTCGCGGGCGTATGGGACGCCGCCGCGCACGCGCGGGTGCGCGCGGCGTTCACGGCGACGGGCTCGCCCATCGCCGCGGCCAGCCTCGACGCGGTGACCCGCCGCCTCGACGGCTACACCGCGGCGTGGACCCACCAGCGCACCGAAGCGTGCCAGGCGACCCGGCGCGGCGAGCAGTCGGCCGAGGTCCTGGATCTGCGCATGGGTTGCCTCGACGAGCGGCTCGCCGAGACGCGCGCCCTGGTGCAGCTCTTCGCCGACGCCGACGCGAAGCTCGTGACCCGGTCGGCCACCGCGACGTCGGCGCTGTCCCCGCTCGAGACCTGCGCCGACGTCGCCGCGCTGACCGCGCCGGTGCGCCCGCCCGCCGACCCGGCGGCCCGCGCCGCCGTCGACGCCACGCGCGCCGAGCTCGCCGGCGTGCGCGCGCAGCGCTCCGCGGGCCTGTGGCCGCAGGCGCTGCCGGCGGCGCGCGCGGTCGTCGAGCGCGCCGAACGGCTCGGCCACGCGCCGCTCGTCGCCGAGGCGCTGCACGAGCAGGGCAACCTCGAGGCCAAGACCGGCGCGCTCGCCGCCGCCGAGGTCACCTTCGAGCGCTGCGCCACGTTCGCCGAGCGCGGGCACCACGATCTCTACCGCGCCAAGGCCTACCTGCAGCTGGTGTACGTGGCCGGCGTGCTGGGCCGGCGCGGCGCCGATGGTCATCGCCACGCGCGCCTCGCCGAGGCGGTGATCGCGCGCCTGGGCGATCCGCCCGGGCTGCGCGCGGATCTGCTCGAGCAAGAGGGCAACGTGTTCCTGTACGCCGAGCGCGACGCGGCGCGGGCGCTGCCGCTGCTCGAACAGGCGGTGACGCTGCACGAGCGCGCGCTCGGCGAAGGCGACGTGGACGTCGGCACGGCGCTGCTCAACCTGGGCAACGCGTGCGTCGAGCAGCGGCAGTACGCGCGCGCCCGTGCGCACTTCGAGCGCGCCCATGCCACGTTCGAGCGCGCCACCGGCGCCGGCCATCCGCTCGTGGCCCTGGCGCTGCTGGGGCTGGGCAACGTGGCGACCGAGGAGGGCCGCCTCGAGGACGCGCAGGGCTACTACGAGCAGGCGCTGGCGCTGCGCGAGCGGCTGTTCGGCGCCGACAGCCCCGAGCTGGGCGGCCTGCTGAACAACCTCGGCGAGGTGATGCTGAAGCGGGCCCGGTGGACCGAGGCGCTCGCGCTCGAGCGCCGTGCCCTGGTCCTGATGGAGACGAAGTTCGGCGCCGGCAACCCGGTGCTCGGCCATCCGCTGACCGGGCTCGGCCTGGCGCTGGTGGAGACCGGCGCCGCGGCCGACGCGATCGTGCCGCTCGAGCGCGCGCTGGCGCTGCGCGCCGGCACCGGCGGCACCGCCGACGAACGGGCGCAGACGAGCTTCACGCTGGCGCGCGCGCTGTGGGCGGCGCGGCGCGATCGTCGCCGGGCACGCACGCTGGCCACGCAGGCGAGCGCCGGGTGGCGTGAGGCGGGCGACGACGAAGCGGTCGCTCGCGCCGAGGCCTGGCTCGCGATCCGCGGGCGCTGACGGCGGCCGCGACGGCGACTACTCGTCGCCGTCGGCATCACATCGGTCGCGACCTCAGTCGTCGTCCCGGGGCGGAGCCTTCTTGGCCGTCTGCGGGCTCGACCCGGTCGGCTTGGTCAGCGCGGGGGCCTCGAACAGCGGCGGCAGCTTCTCGTCGTCGGGAAGGGCTTCTTTCCACAGCTTCTTCTCGAGCTTTGGCTTCGGGGTCTCATCGGCCGGTGGCGCCACACCGGATTTCTCGAGCGCATCTTTCATCGAACCAGCCATGCGGCAAGGATACGATCTATTCCGCCCGCCGGGGCGCTTCGTCTAGTCGGCAGGAAGTGACCGGCTCCGATTCGCATGGACGTGGGTTACGCCTGCGGGCTAGCTGCGGTCGAGGACCTCGCGGATGCGGTGCAGGAGCACCGAGGTCGTGAAGGGCTTGGGCAAGAACGCCACCTGCGCCTCGGACGCGCCGTGGCGCATGATCGCGTCGTCGGTGTAGCCGGAGACATAGAGCACCTTGATGTCGGGGCGCAGCACGCGCACGCGATCCGCGAGCGCCCGTCCGCTCATCTTCGGCATCACGACGTCGGTGACCAGGATATCGATGCTGCCCGCGTGACTCGTGCACAGCTCCAGCGCCTCTTGCCCGTGGCGCGCCTCGAGCACGCGGTAGCCGTGCTCGGTGAGCGCGTGACGACACAGCACGCGAATGGAGTCCTCGTCCTCGGCGAGCAAGACGGTCTCGGTGCCGATCGCGCTGCGGCTCGGCGGCGGCGAGCGATCGCGGCGATCGGCGGCACCCTCGCCGCGCGGCAGGTAGGCCGTGAAGGTGGTGCCCGCGCCCGGAGCGCTCTCGACGCCGACGAAGCCGCCGCTCTGCTGCACGATGCCGTACACGATGGCGAGCCCGAGCCCCGAGCCCTTGCCTGATTCCTTGGTGGTGAAGAACGGCTCGAAGATGCGCGCGCAGGTCTCGGCGTCCATCCCGAGCCC
This sequence comes from Haliangiales bacterium, assembly GCA_046595695.1. Taxonomy (GTDB): domain Bacteria; phylum Myxococcota_A; class Polyangia; order Haliangiales; family SHYZ01; genus JBKJOI01. The sequence goes on from JBKJOI010000438.1 coordinate 7,864, forward strand.
CTCGTCGCGCACGATCAAGGCCAGGTAGCTGCCCGGGGTCACGCCCGGGTGCAGCGCCGCGTTGCTGGCGGTGATGACGACGACGCGCGTCTCGATCATGAGGCGCCCGCCCTTGGGCATGGCATCGCGCGCGTTGACAGCCAGGTTGACGACCACCTGCTCGATCTGCCCCCAGTCGGCGTACACGATGCCGGCCAGGGGCTCCAGCCGCAGGTGCAGCCCGACGTCCTCGCCGAGCAGGCGGCGCAGCATCTTCTCGACGCCGGTGACCAGCTCGTTGAGATCGACCTTCACAGGCCGCAGCACCTGCTTGCGGCCGAAGGCGAGCAACTGCTGGGTGAGCTCGCTGGCGCGCTCCCCGGCGCTCTGGATCTCGGTCAGCATCTCCACCCACGGGTCGCCCGGGTCGATGCGCTTGAGCATCAGCTCGCTGCAGCTGTTGATGACCGTCAGTACGTTGTTGAAATCGTGGGCCACGCCGCCCGCGAGCAGCCCGACGGCCTCCATCTTCTGCGCCTGGCGGAGTTGTTGCTCCAGGTGCTTCTGCTCGGTGCGATCCAGGAAGTACCACGAGACGCGCCGCAGCTCGTGCTGCGGGCCGAAGCTGCCCACGACGGTGGCCAGCACCCACACCGGCTTGCCGTCTCTGCGGCGCAGCTCCAGCTCGAGCGACGCGACCGTTTGCTCCTCGTGGAGCCGGGCCATGACGGCGGCGCGCATGCCCGGGACCGGGAAGAGCGCGGCCTCGTTGTTGCCGCGCGCCTCGTGGACCTCGGCGAAGCCGAAGATGCGCGCGAACGCCGGGTTGCACTCGACGATGGTTCCGTCGGGAAGGCTGACCAGGTCGCCGGTGACGTCGTTCTCGAAGATCTGCCGGTAGCGATCCTGGCTCTCGCGCACGCTCTCTTCGGCCAGCTTGCTCGGCGTCACATCGAGGTACATGACCACGGCGCCGCGCAGCTCGCCGGCCACGAGCGGCGTGACGACCAGCCGGTACCAGCGGCGTTCGCCCGCGCCCTGCCATACGACCTCGGTCTCGAACTGGGCCGCGCGGCCGCCGAGCACGCCGCCGACCCCGCCCACCGCCGTTTCCACCTCGTTCACCTCGCCGGCGCGCGCGGCGCGCGTGCGCTCGAGCGTGTCGAGGTAGTTGGCGCCGACCCCGCAGGTCCAGCCCGGGAAGCTGGCGGCGCCGCCGAGCCGGCCCCACGCCTGGTTGACCGCGAGCACGACGCCGTCGCCGTCGATGACGGCGATGTGGGCGGGCAGCGCGTCCAGGATCGCCGCCTGCGCGGACGCGGAGCGGCGCAGCGCCTCGGCGGCGTCCCGACGCGCGCGATCGGTGTGCTCGCGCTCGATGGCGATGCGCGCGACCGCGGTCACGATCTCGACGAAGGCGAGCTCGTCGCCGGTGGGGCTGCGGGGATCGCGGTGGTAGAGCGCGAAGGTGCCCAGCACCTTGCCGGAGGCTGCCTTGATGGGCGTGGACCAGCAGGCGACCAGCTGGTGCGGCAGGGCGTAGTCGCGGTAGCCGTCCCAGCGCGGATCGGTGCGGATGTCGGGGACGATCACGGCCTCGCCGTAGTAGGCGGCGGTGCCGCACGAGCCGACGCGCGGCCCGATGGCGACGCCGTCGATCGCGTTGGTATACGCCACCGGCAGGCTGGGCGAGGCGCCGTGGCGAATGTGCAGGCCGTCGTCGTCGAGCAGGAGCACCGAGCCGAGCAGCCCGGGGAGCTCGCGCTCGGCGAGCAGCACCAGCGCCTCGAGCACCTTCGCGAGCGGCTCGCCGCGCGCGATCATGTCGAGCAGCCCGTTCTGACCGAGGACCAACCGCTCGCCGCGGCTCGCGGCACTGACGTCGATGGCCACCGCCAGGCCGGCGGGGCCACGGTGCCAATCGACCCGGCCCCAGGTGATCTCGACGTCGAAGATCGAGCCGTCGCGGCGCCGGTGCTGGAAGTCGCGCACGCGTGACTCGCCGGAGACCACATCGAGGGCGGCGCGCTCGAAGTAGCGGCGGAGCAGGGGTACCTGGTCGGGTGGGCAGAGATCGAGCAGCGTCAGGCCGAGGAACTGCTCGGGGCTGTAGCCGTACTTGCGCCCGGCGGCCTCGTTGGTGGCCAGGAACCGCAGGCTATCGAGATCGAACAACCACATCGCGTCTGGGTTCTGCTCGAAGAGCAGCGGGTAGTCGTCGACGAACCCGCCCAGCCGCAGCCCGGCCCGGCGTGAAGAACCCGGGCAGATGCGCAGCACCAGCTCGGCCAGCCCCTCGGGCTGCGAGAGGCGCGCGCGCGGCGCGCCCGGCGCATCGTCCGCCCCGGCGGCGCCGACGACGATGAGCGGCATGCCGGCACCGACCTCGCGCATCGCCGCCGCCGCGGTCGACTCGGTGAACGCGGCGGTCGCATCGATGACGACCACGTCGGGCGGCGTCCGGAGCAGCGCGCGGAGCTCGGTCACGCCCGCGGCCACGCGCACCACCGGCGCCAGCCCCACGGCGTCGAGCATCGCTTCCACGGCGGCCCGGTCGAGCTTCGAGCCTTCCACGAGCAGCACGCTGATCGGGCTGGTCGACGTTCCCTGGGCGCACACGCCTGTCTTGTTCACCACCCCATCACCTCCCGGACCGCTGGCACCCCTGTCGAGCATCCGCTCTATGCCCGAGTATGAGCCATTGCCGAGGATTTTGTAGGGGACGAGCCGCTGGCTACGCCTAGGCCTGGCCGACCCGCCTAGCCCGACTCGGCCTTGATGCGCTCGCGCAGGCCGGCGACCAGGTGCCGGATCGGCTCGTCGTCGATCCCGAGCAGCGACCGCCCGATCATCACGAGCGCGTTCGCGTCCTCCACGTCGCACGGGCCCGCGTAGAAACCCTCGGCCTTGGCGAGCGCGTTAGCGAAGCGCACCGCATTCACCGCGGCCTTCCGGTTCGTCGAGTCGTACTCGCTCGAGTCGGCGATGGTCTGGCGCACCGCGTCGGGGAGCTGCCAGTGCTCTGCGATGGCCAGGCCCACCTGGCGGTGCACCTTTTGTATCGACGTGAGCCAGGTGTCCGCATCGATCCAGGGTGCACCGGCCCGGGCGCCGACGATCACGCGCTCGGCCTCGAGCATCATGGCGCCCAGCACCGGCTTGCCGATGTCGTGCAGGAGCCCGCCCAGGTACGAGAGATCGGGGTCGGGCGCGCCGCACAGCGCGGAGACGTCACGCGCCAGCAGCGCGACCGCCAGCGAGTGCTCCCAGAGCAGGCGGAACGCGCCGGCGATGCGCGGATCGCGCGACTCGAACACCCGGCGCGCCGAGGCGTCGATGAGCATCGTCTTGAGCCTGGCCGCGCCCAGCCGGACCACCGCCTGGTCGATGTTCGGCACGCCGCCGCTGCCCATGGCGGCGGCGCTGGCGAGCTTGAACACGCGCGCGGCCAGCAGCGGATCGCGCTCCAGCGCGCGCGCCACCGTCTTCATGTTGATGTCGGGATCCTTGAGCAGATCCAGGCACTTCTTGGCCGCGAGCGGAAACGTGGGCAGCAGCAAACGATCGGACTCGACCCGCTTGATCACGATCTCGCACATCTGCTCGGCGAGTGAGGCGGGTGAGCTCACGTTCTCCTTAGGAGGCCCGTGCTTCGCTCACCGAGGCGAAGAAGGGGATGGTGGCGGTGTCGGTGAGGCCCGACAGCAGCTTGCCCAGCTCGGGCGTGCCGGCGATGCGCAGCGCCAGGCCGAGCTTCTTGGCCTGCTTCTGGATCTCGAGCACCGTGCGCGCGACCTTGTCGGCCTTGGCGGGCAGCTGGGTGATGTCGAAGATGGCGTCGTCGAAGCACGCGGCCGCGACCTTCTCGAGCGCCGCCGACGACAGCTCCACGACGCGCCCGTAGTAGCGGTCGAGCCGCTCGTCCTTGCCGGCGAAGCCGCCCACCCGCATGACGTTGTCCTCGCAGGTGATGAGGTCCTGGTTGTCGAAGTACTTGAGCAGCAGGTCCTCGAGCGCGTCGGGCTGGAACGGCTTGACCAGGCAGCCGTCGAAGCCGTTCTGCTTGGCTTCTTTCTCGACGTCGTTGGCGCTGCGCAGCGGCATGGCCAGGATCGCCGCGTGGCCCTGCAGCGCGCGCAGCTGGTTCATGAGCGCGACGCTGTTCACGTCGGGCATGTCGGTGTCGATGAGGATCACGCGGCAGACCTTGTCGCGGCAGGCCTGCAGCGCCGCCTGCGCGCTCATGGCGGCGTGCATGCTCAGGCTCGGCGGCAGCAGCGTGCGCAGCTTGCGTTGCACGTTCTCCATGTCGTCGATGACCAGCACGTCGACGAGCGCCTTGGGCCCGGCGTCGACGCTGCCCGTGGATGTCGCCGGCGCCGCCGCCAGGGACGCCGCGCCCGCGGGGGCCGCCTTGGAGAGGCCGGCCGCGCTGCCGTCGTGCTTGAGCACCTTGAAGACCTTGGAGCGCAGCTCGTCGGACGTAAACGGCTTGAGGATGTAGTCCTCCATGCCGAGCTTCATGCAGTTCGCGATGATCGCGCGCTTGGACTCCGACGTCAGCATGAGCACCGGCGTCTTGTCCCCACCCTCGCGCATCCTGGCCAGCATGCCAGGACCGTCGAGCACGGGCATGGTGATGTCGAGCACCACCAGATCATAATGGCATTCGGCAAGCGCGGCGAGGCCCTTCTCGCCGTCCTCTGCCTCGTCGACCTCGAAGCCGCACTCGGTGAGCTGCTTCTGCACAATGTTGCGGATGGCCCGGCTGTCGTCGACGGTGAGTACGCGCGTCATGCTGCCTCTTCCTTTCCCGTGGTGCCCCGCTTGGCGGGATCCGAAACGAACAGGACCATCTCGACGGCGCCGTCGCCGCCACGCAGGAGCACGCGGCGCCAGCCGTTCGATAGTCGCTCGTCAGGGGGTGTCTTGGAGATGATGCGGGGCAAGCCGAGCGACTGATCCGCGCCCAGCGCCCGCTTGATCATCCCGGCCGTCATGTTGACGAGCTCGCGCAGGGTGTCGTCGATCATCGAGGCGTCGACCTCGGCGAGCGGGACCTGGAACATGCGCGAGCCGAGCAGGGCACAGCCGGCCTCGTTGGAGGCGAGCGCCACCTGCAGCACCTCGTCGGCCCCGATGGGCAGCACGGCGCTGCGCCAGCACAAGAGCTCGACGCGCTCGGCGCCCTCCGCGGCCACGAAGGGAATGCCCAGCATGGTCGTGGTGACCTCGGAGAGCAGCGAGGCGAGCACCTTGGCATCGGGCAGCACCCTCGTCGGCGGGACCGTCGGCGGCATCAACGACCTCCTTGCGCAAGAACTTGGGCCGGGGCCGCACGCGCGCGCGCGGCGTACCAGCCGGGCGAGAGCAGCGGGCTGGACAGCAACTCGGTGGTGCCGACGCCGACGAAGCCGTCGGGCCGGACCGCGGTGTAGAGCCGCTCGATCGCCGTGTTGCGATCGACGGTGTCGAAGTAGATGAGCACGTTGCGGCACAGCACGACGTCATAGGCGGCGGCGAACGGCGGCGTGCCCAGCAGGTTCTGGGTCTCCCAGCTGACGCGCTGGCGCAGCCCCGCCTTGATCTGGACGCCGCCCGGAGCGGGCGCGAAGTGGCGCGCGAGCCGGCGCGCCGACAGGCCGCGCCCGGTCTCGACCTGCGTGTAGATGCCGTCGCGCGCGCGCGCGGTCGTCAGCGCCGAGACGTCGGTGCCGAGGATGCGCACGAACGGCGCGATCGCGGATGCCACCTCCTCGAGCAGCATGGCGACCGTGTAGGCCTCCTGGCCGGTCGAGCACGCCGCCGACCAGATGCACGCGCTGCGGTTGCGCTGCACGCAGTCCACCAGGTGCGGCACGATGCGCTGCTCGAACGCCTCCCAGAAGCCGGCATCGCGGAAGAACGAGGTCTCGTGCGTGGTCATCGCATCGACCATGAGCACGACCGCGTGGCTCGACGCGTTGGGGCCGACGGTATCGGTGACGAAGCGCAGGATCGAGTCGTAGCCCTGGCTGCGCGCCAGCGGCACCAGCCGCGCGCTCAGCAGGTACGCCTGGTCCTCGCGCAGCTGCAGCCCGCAGCGCCGGCGCATGAACGCGACGACCATCGGCCAGGCCTGGACGAGCTCGGACGCCTCAGACATCTTGCCTCGCTCCAGGCCCCGCTTCCGGCTCGTCCTCGTCGTCGAAGCCCAGCTTCGCGACGCGCAGGCCGAGCAGCACGTGCCCCGGGATGGGGCAGACGCCGAAGACGAAGCCCAGGTGCGCGGCGCCGAGCGTCTCGGGCGGCGTGCGCCACGCGCTCGCCGGCAGCGCGAGCACATCGCCGATCTCGTCGACGAGCACGCTGATGGGCCCTTCCGGGGTCTTGAGCACCAGCTGATGGACGCTCGCGCCGGGCGCGCGCGCGGCGAAGCCGAGGCGCCGGCGCAGGTCGACCGCGGGCATGATCGTGCCGCGCAGGTTGAGCATGCCGACCATCTGCGCGGGCGCGTGCGGCACCGGCGTGAGCGGCTGGTCCATGAGCACCTCCTGCACGTCCTCGACCGCCAGCCCGAACATCTCGCCGGCGAGCAGGAACGTGGCCCACTGGCCCGTGCCCGGACGCAAGGTCTCGGCGGCGCGCGTCACCGGGCGCCTCCCGCGGCGGGCGCGATCGCGGTGGGCGCGTGGTCGGGCGCCAGGCGGCGCACCAGCTCGTGCACGTCGAGCAGCAAGGTGGTGCGACCGAAGAGCACCGTGTTGCCCAGGCAGCACGGCGTGCCGATCGCGGCGGTGGTCGACTCGATCGCGGTCTCGACGATGTCGACGATCGCGTTCACGTGCACGCCGACCGGCTGGCCGAAGTCGAAGACCACGATCTGCAGCTCGCGCTCGTCGTCCTCGTCGCCGCCCGGGCCCTGGGCACGCGTCGCGCCCGCCGCGGTGCCCAGCGGCACGGCGCGCTCGGGGCGCAGGATGGGCATGATCTGGCCGCGGTACTGCACGACCTCGCGGCCGCCCAGGAGCTCGAGCGCGCGCGCGGGAATCTGCTCGAGCCGCGACACCAGCGACAGCGGCACCGCGCACTGCGCGTCGTCGCCGGCGTTGACCACCAGGAGCGAGAGGGTCCGGCGCGCCACGACGGCGGCATCGGCGTCGGTGTGGCGGCGCGCGCCCACGCGGATACCGGCCATGGCGCCCACGCCCGCGACCTCGAGGATGAGCGCGACGCCGCCGTCGCCCAGCACGGTGGCGCCGGCGTAGCAGGCGAGCAGCTTGAGCTTGGGGTGCAGCGGCTTGACCACGATCTCCTCGGTGTCGAGGATCTCGTCGACGATCAGGCCGTAGCGTTGCTTGCCCACCGCCACGACCACGATGTTGGTGCCCAGCTCGATGGCGGCGCGCGCGTGGCCCATGACGTGGCCGAGGCGCACGATGGGTAGTATGTCGCCGCGCAGCCGGTAGATCTCGGCGTCACGCACGTGCTGCAGCTGCTTGCTGGCCTGCTGCTCGTCCAGGTAGACCAGCTCGAGCAGGTTGCTCTGCGGGATACAGAAGCGCTGCCCGCCGCTGCGCACCAGCAGCGCCGGGATGATGGCGAGGGTGAGCGGCATCTTGAGCCGGATGATCGAGCCCTGGCCGATCTGCGAGAACAGCTCGACCTGGCCGCCGGCGCGCTGCACATGGTCGCGCACCACGTCCATGCCGACGCCGCGGCCCGAGATGCTGGTGACCTTCTCGGCGGTCGAGAAGCCGGCCCGGAAGATGAGCTCGAGCGCGTCGCGGTCGGAGAGCGCGGCGGCCTCGCCGGCGCTGAGCACGCCGCGCTTGATCGCGTGCGCGCGCATCTTGGCGGGATCCATGCCGCGGCCGTCGTCCTCGACGTCGATGCAGACCATGCCGGCCTCGTGCGCGGCGCGCACGATCAGGCGGCCGATCGCCGGCTTGCCGGCGGCCCCGCGCGCGGCCGCGTCCTCGATGCCGTGGTCGACCGCGTTGCGCACGATATGCATGAGCGGATCGCGGATGGCCTCGATGAGCGCGCGGTCGAGCTCGGTCGCGTTGCCCTCGATCTGGCAATCGACCGGCTTGCCGGTCGACAGCGAGAGGTCGCGCACCATGCGCGGCAGCTTCTCGAACACGCGCGCGACCGGCTGCATGCGCGTCTTCATGATCTGTTCCTGCAGCTCGGAGGTGACCAGGCCGAGCCGCTGCGCGGCGGCCAGCGCGTTCGTGTTGCCGTCACGGCTCGAGCGCGCGATCTGCACCATCTGGTTGCGCGCCAGCACCAGCTCGCCCATCAGGTTCATCAGGCGATCGAGCACGTGCACGCTGACCCGCACGGTGTTGTCGACGCTGCCTTCGCGCGCCCCCGCCGCGGCCTCGGCGCGCAGCTCGGCCTGGGCCGCGAGCGCCGCCGAGACGTCGTCGCGCGTGGCCGCGCCCTGCGCGATGAGCCGCTCGCCGAGCGGCGTCGAGTCCTGCTCGGTCAGCGCCTCGCGCAGCTGCACCTCGTCGATGAGGCCCTTGCGCACGAGGATCTGACCCAGACGCCCCTCGTGCTGCGCCTTGAGCGCGACCTGCACCTGCTCGGGCGAGACCACGCCGCGCGCGACCAGCATGTCCCCCAGCCGGCCGTCCAGCGAGCCGGGCGGCGGCGGCCGGGGCGCCGGGGCGCTCGGCTCACCGACCGTGGGCAGGGCGGGCTGCTTGGCCAGCGCCGCGCGCAGGCGCGCCGCGAGGCCGGCGTGGTCGCCGGTGCCCTCGTCGCCGGTGTCGCGCGCGCTGGTGATCATGGTGCCCAGCGCGTCGACGACCAGGAGCAGCATAGCGAAGTGCGCCGGGGTCGCGGGGAGCTCGCCGTCGCGCAGCAGCGACAGCAGATCCTCGGCGGCATGCGACAGCGCGGTGATCCGGTCGAAGGCGAGGAACCCCGAGGTGCCCTTGATCGTGTGCATGTCGCGGAACAGCACATCCATGATCGTGGGCGCGGCCGCGCCCCGCTCGGCGTCGAGCAAGAGCCCCTCGACGCGCGTCAGCGCCTCGAGCGATTCCTCGACGAACATCATCAAGGTCTCGGGATCGCGTTCGATCTGCTGGTTCGCCGTCGCCATGGTGTCGGTCGGTTCCTTTGCGGGTGATCCGTGTTGGGCCGCGCGCGGTCAATCCGCGGAGCGGCGCGTCCAGCGCTCGACCTGCGCCGCCAGCCCGTCGGCGGGGACGACCGCGTCGGCGGCGGCGTGGCCCACGACCGCGCCTGGCATGCCCCAGACCACGCTCGATTTCTGATCCTGGACCACCACCGGCGCGCCGCGGGCGCGCAGCGCGACGGCACCCAGCGCGCCGTCGATGCCCATGCCGGTCATGACCACGCCGACCGCGGCCGCACCGACCGCGCGCGCGACCGAGCGGAACATCGGGTCGACCGCGGGGCGGCAGAAGTTCTCCTCGGCGCCGTCGTCGAGCACGGTGCGCAGCTCGCTGCCGCGGCGCTCGACCGTCAGGTGGCGGTGGCCGGGCGCGACCAGCACCTGCCCGGGCAGGATGGGCGCGTCGTGGGTCGCGAGCTTCACGTTGCGGCCGCTCTGCTCGGCGAGCTGATCGGTGAAGTAGCCGATGTGCAGGGCCGGCATGTGCTGCGTGATCACGATGGGCACCACGAAGCCGCGCGGCAGCTCGCGCAGGAAGCGCAGCAGCACCGGCGGTCCGCCCGTCGAGGCGCCGACCGCGATGAGCTCGCGTCGCGCCGCGGCGATGGCGCCGGGGGGCGCGGGCCTTGCCGCGCTGTCCGCCACCGGCGGCTCGGAGGCGCGCGCCAGCGTGGCGACGCGCACGGGGGTGGTCCGGCGCGGCATGGTGATCGCGCGGGTGAGGCCGGCGCGCAGCTTGGAGGCTGCGTCCGGGCCCGCCGGCTTGCGGATCATGGTGGTGGCGCCGAGGAAGATCGCGTCGACCTCGCTGCGCACCTTGGTGTTGTCGCTGCCGGCAACCAGGATCACCGGGCGCGCGTGCCCGGTCGAGTTCATCCAGGTGAGGAGCTCGAGCCCCGACTCGTCGCCCAGGTCGACGTCGAGGGTGACCAGGTCGATGGCGGTGGCGCTGGTGAGCTTGCGCTTGGCGATGGCCAGCGTCGCGGCGGAGCCGACGACCTGGACGCCGGCGATGCTGGTCAAGGCCTCGGTCAGCATGCGCCGGAAGGTCGACGAGTCATCGACCACCAGCACCCGGCGGATGCTGGCAGGCGGCGGGGCCTGATCGAGCTTGGCGCTGCGCTGGGCCACGTCGGCGCGCCTAGCGTCCGCGCTCGACCAGCTCGCTCAGCTGCGACGCGACGCGGGTGACCTCGGCGGCGCTGGTCTGCGTCTGCGCCGCGACCTTCTCCGATTCGCGCGCGGCCCCGGCCACGCCGCTCACGTTCGCGACCACGCTGCCGATGGCATTCGACGCCTCGTTGGCGTTGCGCGAGATGTCGCGGATGGTCGCGGCCTGCTCCTCGACCGACGCGGCGATCGACGACGCGTAGCCGTCGATCTTGTCGATGACCTGCTGGATCTCGGCGATCGCCTGCACGCTGCGCGAGGTCTCGCTCTGGATGTGCTCGATCTTCTGCGTGATGTCCTCGGTCGCGCGCGCGGTCTCCTTGGCCAGCTCCTTGACCTCGTTGGCGACCACGGCGAAGCCCTTGCCGGCCTCGCCGGCGCGCGCCGCCTCGATGGTGGCGTTCAGCGCCAGCAGGTTGGTCTGCTGCGCGATCGTGCTGATGACCTTGATGACCTTGCCGATGGCCGAGGCGCTCTGGTTGAGCTGCGCGATCACCTGGTTGGTCGAGTCGGCGAGCTCCTTGGCGTGGCGCGCAGTCTTGGCCGACTCGCCCGCGTCGGCGGCGACGTTGCGCACCGCCGCGCTCATCTCCTCGGTGGCGCCGGCGACGCTCGAGATGCTGCCGCGGATCTGGTCCGCCGACGACGACACGCTCGCGGCCTGGGTGCTGGTCTGGCGGGCCACCGCGGTGAGCTGGTTGGCGATCTCGGTGAGCGTCTTCGACGATTCGAGCATGCGCACCGACGCGCCCGAGACGTCGCTCATGGTCTTGCGCTCACGCTCGTGGGTGGCCGCCTGCGCCTCTTCCATGGCCACGATGTCGGTGACGATCTCCCACTGCACGCACGGCCCGGAGTACTGCCCGGCGGCGTCGAAGAGCCCGTAGACCTTGAGGTTCAGCACCTCGACGCCGATGCTGACGCGCGCCGTGTGGGGCAGCTGGCGTGGGTCGCTCATCAGGCGGCGCTGGCGCGGCGCGTGCTCGTCGAGGACGTCGATGGAGCTGCCGACGATGGCCGAGGCGCGAACCTGCATGTACGGCTCGATCTTCTCGAGCGCCCGGATGCACGCCGGGTTGGCGTAGGTGATCTGGAGGTCCTTGTCGCAGAGCATCGTCGGCGTCGGCGAGTTCTCGACAATCGAATGCATCGTGCGCCAGAAGCGCTCCTGCTCGGCCTCGGCGGCCGCAGTGAGCGCCGCGAGCTGCGCCAGCTCCGCGGCGTGACCGTTGGTCTTCGCCTTCTTCTTCTTCGTCTGCGTCTTCGTCTTCGTCTTCGACGCGGCGTGACCGTTGGTCTTCGCCTTCGTCTCGGCCGGGGCGTGGCCGTTGGCCTTGGCCTGGGCGTGACCGTTCGCCACGCCGTTCGCGTGACCGTTGGACTTCCCGTTGGTGGCTTTGATTTTCTGCATCGTGGTGGACATGTAGGCGTCTCCGCAGGCCTTTCCAACCTGGAGTTCTGCAATGCGCGAGCCACCGGCATCTGCGAGCAGGCGCCAGCAAGATCGCGGAGATATCCCCGGTCGACGCGTCCGCTAGATCGTCAACGCCATGACGTCGTCATGGCGTTGGCATGCGG